>JAJXUY010000138.1 GCA_021782525.1 Acidobacteriota bacterium
TCCTGGTACACCGGGTGGATCCCTTCCTTCATACGAGCCTCCGCGCCCCGACCGACGACAACAGGGCAGGAAACTATACACCGGGGCGGCCGGCCGCACAAGGGGACGCGCCGGCGGCGTTCCCCGGGCGTCTCCCGCCGCCCGGTCGCCGGACGCGGTCTATGCCACACTGGCACGGTGACCCGAGTCGGAGAGCCCGGACCGGTGGAGGCGCTCGCCTCGTCGCCGCTCTTCGCGGGGCTCGACCGCGAGGCGCTGGCGGCGGTGCTCGCGGCGGCGCGCGAGCGCGCGGTCGAGGACGGCGAGACGGCGTTTCGCGAGGGCGAGCCGGCGGATTCGTTCTGCGTCGTCGCGGCGGGCCGGCTCAAACTCACCCAGGTCGGCCCCGAGGGGCACGAGGTGATCCTGCGCTTCGTCGGCCCGGGGGAGGCGGCCGCCGCGCTCGCGGTGTTCGACGGGACGACGTACCCGGGCACGGCGTCGGCCGTCGGTCCCACACGGGTGCTCCTCTGGTCGCGCGTCGAGTTGCAGCTCTTGCTGGGCCGTCATCCCGCGCTGGCGCTCAACCTCCTGCGGCTGCTCTCCGAGCGGCTGCGCGAGGTGCAGGAGCGCTTCCGCGAGCTCGCCACCGAGCGCGTCGCCCGGCGCATCGCCCGCGCGCTCCTCCGCCTCGTGCGCCAGGCGGGGCGCCAGGTCGAGGACGGGGTGCTGATCGACATGCCGTTGTCGCGCCAGAACCTCGCCGAGATGACGGGAGCGACGCTGTTCACGGTGAGCCGCACCCTCTCCGAGTGGGAGGCTCGCGGGATCATCAGCAGCGGGCGCGAGCGTGTCGTGGTCACGCGTCCGCACGCGCTGGTCGCGATCGCCGAGGACCTCCCGTCCGCTACGCCCGGCGATGAGCGCCCCTGACCGCGAGGTGAAGAACTCACAGTGAAGAGCGAAGAGTTGAAGTAGAGGGTGAAAGGGAAGAGGTAAAAAGGGAAAGGGAAGACGGAAACAGCAGTGCACGCACCTGCCGTGCTCTTCCTTTGCCCTTTCCCCTTTTCCCTTTGACCGTCTTGTCAACTCTTCACCTTCACGACCCACGAACCCACCGCTCTTGCTGACCACGGACCACTGACCACGGTCCACCGTCTCTTTGCGCTGGCGCAACGACGCCGCCCGGCGGGGGCCGTACCGTCGCCGCCGGAGAGCCGGAGATGATCGAGCCAAACCCGCTGCTCACGGTCGCCGAGGTGCTGCAACGCTGGCCGCAGCTGACGCAGCTGTTCCTCGAGCGGCGGCTCGCCTGCCCGGGCTGCGCGATGGCGCCGTTCGACACCGTGCGCGAGGTCGCCTCGGCGTACGGGATCGACCTCGCCGGCCTGCTCGAGGAGATGAACCGCGCGGCCGCAGGTGGCCCGCGGCGGGCGCGGCTCGACGGAAAGGAGAGCGAGATGACCCCGACGGAGACGTTGAAGCACGAGCATCAGATCATCCAGTTGGTCCTCAACGGGGCGGAGCGGGAGGCCGCCGCGATCCGGGGCGGCGCCCCGGTCAACGGCGAGGCGGTCGAGAAGATGGTGGACTTCTTCCGCACCTTCGTCGACCGCTGCCACCACGGCAAGGAGGAGAAGCACCTCTTCCCGGCGCTGGTCGCGAAGGGGTTCTCCCCCGAGGCTGGCCCCGTCGCGGTGATGCTGCACGAGCACGAGCAGGGGCGCGCCGCGGTGCGGGCGATCGCCGCCGCGCTGCCGGGGGCGAAGGCCGGCGACGCCGGTCAGGCGGCGGCGCTGGCGGACGCGCTCGCCGCCTACGTCGAACTGTTGCGCGGCCACATCTTCAAGGAGAACAACGTGCTCTTCCCGATGGCCGAGCAGGTGTTGCCCGACGCGGAGCAGAGCGGGCTCGCCGAGCGGTTCGAGGAGGTCGAGAACGAGGAGATCGGCCAGGGCGTGCACGAGCGCTACCACGCGCTGGCGCACGAGCTGGCGGGGGTGTAACGGCGCCCAGGGGCGCCGGCGCCGCCGGGGCGGGACCCGGCGCGCGCAGGAGCGTGCCGCCGCCGCGAAGCGGCCGGCAGGGAGGGGAGGAGGAACGGTGATGTCATCGCATGGGGAGAGCGGGAGCGGCACGCGCCGCGTCTGGATCGCCCTCGGGGTGGTCGTGTTCGGGTCGCTGGCGGTGCTCGGCTACTTCGGGCACGAGATCTACCTGCAGGCGCCGCCGGTGCCGAACCGGGTGGTCACGACGGACGGCCGGGTGCTGTGGACGAACGCCGACATTAAGGACGGCCAGAACGTCTGGCAGTCGATCGGCGGGCAGGAGGTCGGGACGGTGTGGGGGCACGGCGCGTACGTCGCCCCGGACTGGTCGGCGGACTGGTTGCACCGCGAGGCCGTCTTCATCCTCGACCGCTGGGCCGAGGCGGCGCGCGGCACCGCGTACGCGGCGCTCGACCCCGAGACCAAGGCCGCGCTGCGGGAACGGCTGGCGGTCGAGCTGCGGCGCAACACGTATGACCCGGCCAGCGGCGACCTGGTCGTGTCCCCCGACCGGGCGGCGGCGATCGCGGCGGTGTCGGCGCACTACGCGGCGCTGTTCGGCGACGCGCCCGCGCTCGCCAAGGAGCGGGACGCGTACGCGATGCCGCCCGACACGATCAAGACGCCGAAGCGGCAGAACGAGCTCAACGCCTTCTTCTTCTGGGCCGCCTGGGCGTGCACGACGGACCGGCCCGGCCAGACGGTGACGTACACCAACAACTGGCCGCCCGAGCGCCTGGTCGGCAACCGCCCGGCGCCGTCGCTGATCATCTGGACCGGGGTGAGCGTGATCGCGCTGCTCGCCGGGATCGGGGCGCTGTCGTGGCGGATGGCGGTCGAGCGCCGCAAGGGCACGGGCGAAGAGCCGGCGCCGGAGTCGGACCCGCTGCTGGAGATCGAGCCGACGCCGTCGATGCGCGCCACGCTCAAGTACTTCTGGACCGCGGCTGCGCTCCTGCTCGTGCAGGTGCTGCTCGGCGCCGTGACGGCGCACTACGCGGTCGAGGGGACCGGCTTCTACGGCATCCCGCTCGCCCGCTGGCTGCCGTACGCGGTGACGCGGACGTGGCACCTGCAGCTCGGAATCTTCTGGATCGCGACCACCTGGCTGGCCACCGGGCTGTTCGTGGCGCCCGCGGTGTCCGGCCACGAGCCGAAAGGGCAGCGGGCGCTGGTCAACGTCCTCTGGGTGTGCCTGCTCGTGATCGTGGTCGGCTCGATGGCCGGCCAGTGGCTCGGGGTCCGGCAGCGGCTCGGCCTGGTCACCAACTTCTGGTTCGGCCACCAGGGGTACGAGTACGTCGACCTCGGCCGCTTCTGGCAACTGTTCCTCTTCGCCGGTCTCGTGATCTGGCTCGCGCTGATGGGCCGGGCGATGGCACCGGCGCTGGCGAAGCCGGGGAGGAACCGCCAGCTCCTCGGCCTCTTCTTCGTCTCGACGGCGGCGATCGCGCTGTTCTACGGCGCCGGCCTGATGTGGGGCCGCCAGACCAACCTGGCGATCGCCGAGTACTGGCGCTGGTGGGTCGTGCACCTCTGGGTCGAGGGGTTCTTCGAGGTGTTCGCCACCGTCGTGATCGCCTTCCTGTTCACCCGCATGGGGCTGCTGCGCGTCGAGACGGCCACAGTGGCCGTGCTCTTCTCGACCACGGTGTTCCTCAGCGGCGGCATCATCGGGACGTTCCACCACCTCTACTTCTCCGGCACGCCGACCGCGATCCTCGCGCTCGGCGCCAGCTTCAGCGCGCTCGAGGTGGTGCCGCTCGTGCTGATCGGGTTCGAGGGGTACGGCAACTTCGCGCTGGCGAAGGCGCGGCCGTGGGTGGCGGCCTACAAGTGGCCGATCTACTTCTTCGTCGCGGTGGCGTTCTGGAACCTGGTCGGGGCCGGCCTGTTCGGCTTCCTCATCAACCCCCCGATCGCGCTCTACTACATGCAGGGGCTCAACACCACGCCGCTGCACGGGCACGCCGCGCTGTTCGGGGTCTACGGCATGCTCGGGATCGGCCTCATGCTCTTCTGCATGCGCCTGCTGGCCGCGCGCCGGACGTGGCGGACGAAGGCGCTGGCGGTCGCGTTCTGGGGGGTGAACATCGGCCTGGCGCTGATGTGCCTGCTCAGCCTGCTCCCGGTCGGCCTGATGCAGACCTGGGCCAGCGTCTCGCACGGGATGTGGTACGCCCGCTCGGCGGAGTTCAGCCAGACCTCGGCGATGAACACGTTCCGCTGGCTGCGGGTGATCGGCGACACGGTGTTCTCGGTCGGCGTGCTGGCGCTGGCGTGGTTCGTCGCCGGCCTGGCGACCGGCTGGTCGCTCGAGAAGCGGCCCGGCGAGCCACCGAGTCTGGCGCCGATCGCTCCGGCGCGGTGATGGGCGCTGGCACCTCCGGCCCCGCCGCCGTGCGGGGCCGGAGGTGACCGGGGTCGCACGCAGCGCCGCGGGACGTCCACGTACAATGCCTGCAGATGATCCTCGCGTTCGCCATGCTCGCCGCGGCGGCCGTCGCGGTGCCGGAGGTGCCGGCCGGGACCCCGATCGTGGCGATCGAGGTGGTCCGCGACGACATCTTCGACACCTCCGACCCGGCGACGTCGGCGTGGCCGTACCGCTGGGCGAACCACCTCCACGTGCTCACGCGCGAGCGCTACATCCGCTCGCTGCTCCTGTTCAAGGTCGGCGACCCCCTCGATCCGGCGATCGTGGCCGAGAGCGAGCGCCTGCTGCGCGCCACCGGCTTCTTGAGCCCGGTGACGATCACCGCACGGCCCGCGGCGGGCGGGGCCGAGGTCGTCGTGACGACGCACGACCAGTGGACGACCGAGGTGGGGCTCTCCTTCGGGGCGTTCGGCAAGCGCACGCACGCCGGCGGGAGCCTCACCGAGGAGAACTTCCTCGGCTGGGGTAAGGAGCTCAACTTCGAGTACGACTCGACGACGGAGCGCAGGACGACGACGTTCGAGTACAAGGACAACTTGCTCCTCGGCAGCCGGTGGCAGCTCAAGCTCGAGCACAAGAACGCCTCCGACGGCAAGGGCGACGGCTTTCACCTCGAGTACCCGTTCTTCGCCCTGGCGACGCCGCGCGCCGGGGCGGTGGAGTGGCAGAGCGTGACGCTGACGGAGTACCTGTACGCGAACGGCGACAAGACGGTCTCCGGGTCGGCCGATCTGCGGGCGTTCGCCCTCTGGGGCGGCCTCCGGCTCCCCGGCGGCGCCCGCACCACCAACCGGCTCACGCTCGGGGTGTTCCTCGATCGGGCGAGGTTCGCCGGCTGGCACTGGTCGGACGGGCGGGCGTTCGCGACGCCGGAGGGCCACGACATGCGCGGCGTC
>JAJXUY010000139.1 GCA_021782525.1 Acidobacteriota bacterium
GGCGGCCGAGCGCGCGCTCCTGCCTGCCGCGGCGGTCCCGGTCGGCGCGTCGGCCGCGTTCGAACCGCCGGTCAACGTGTGGGAGAGCGAGAGCGAGGTCATCGTCGAGGCGGAGCTGCCGGGCGCCCGGGGCAACGACATCGATCTCCGGCTCGCCGGCGATGCCCTCCTCCTCGGCGGCCAGCTCCCACCCGAGAGCCCCGCCGGGTCGGGCTCCTACCTGCGGGTGGAGCGCCCGCGCGGGCGGTTCTTCCGGGCCGTCACGCTCCCCGCCGCCGTGTCGGGCGAGACCACCGCGACGCTCCACAACGGCGTTCTCCGCGTCACGCTACGGAAGACCGAGCGCGGCGCGCGCAAGGTCGCGATCGCCGGGGAGGGCGAATGACCGCCCACGGGAGGCGCTACCACATGATCAGCTGGGTGGCCGAGCGCTACGAGATCCACCCGCAGACGCTGCGCCTGTACGAGCGCGAGGGGTTGATCCTACCGTCGCGCAGCGTCGGCAACACGCGCCTGTACGACGACGAGACCTGCAAGCGCCTCGAGTTCGTCCTGACCTTGACCAGGGACCTCGGGGTAAACTTGGCGGGCGTGGAAGTGATCCTCAACATGAAGGACCAGATCGACGCCTTGCAGTCCGAGTTGGAGCGGCTCGGCGCGCTGCTGCAGCGCGAGGTTGCCCGGCGCGGCGCGGTTCCGCGCGAGAACGCGCTGGCGATCCGGCCCCGGGGAGGCCTGGTCCCGAACGAGGGTGAATGAGCGGCGACGAACACCGGAGCGATCCCGAAGGTGCGTTGTTGCGCCGGTACCTGCAAGAGATCGGCCGGTTCCGGCAGCTCACGCCGGACGAAGAGAAGGAGCTCGCCCGCAGGATCAGGCGCGACGGTGACGCCGAGGCGCTGCGGCAGCTGGTCGAGGCGAACCTCAGGTTCGTGGTGGCCTACGCCAAACGCTTCCATCATTCCCGGGTTTCGCTGCTCGACCTCATCAACGAGGGCAACATCGGTCTGATCCAGGCGGCCAAGAAGTTCGACCCGGGCAAGAACGTCAAGTTCATCACCTACGCCGTGTGGTGGATCCGGCAGGCGATCCTGCACGCGCTGTCGGAGCACGGCGCGACGTTCCGGCTGCCGCAGAAGCAGGCGAACGTTCTCTATCGGCTCGAGCGCTCGCGCCAGGCGCTCGGGCGGGAACTCGAGCGCACGCCCTCCGAGCAGGAGCTGGCCGACGAGGTGCAGATGGACGTCGAGCAGGTCAGGCTCCTCCTCGCGTCGAACCAGAACACCCTCTCCCTCAACGAGCCCGTTGACGAGGACGGCGAGGCCGAGTTCGGCGATCTCCTCGAGCAGTACGTGATCCCCGACACCGACGAGCAGCTGCTCCAGGAGTCGTTCGAGGAGACGCTGCGCGAGGCGCTCGCCACCCTGTCCGAGAAGGAGCGCGAGATCCTCACCTTGAGGTTCGGGCTGGGGGACGACACGCCCCGCACGCTGCGCGAGATCGGCGAGGCGCTCGGCATCTCGCGCGAGCGCGTGCGGCAGATCGAGAACCAGGCGCTTACCAAGCTGCGCCGCGGAGCACAGTCGCGCGCCCTCGCCGGCTACCTCAACTGACAGGGGTCAGGGCACAGGCGTCTCGGATCAGGACGACAGAAGGTACGAGTTCCTCGCGCACCAAGGACCCTGCCGGGAGCGCCGACCACCCTCCGGTGCGTGCGTTGCCGAGTCCTGAACCCTATTTCTGCTTCAGGTTGCCGGGCAGCTCCTCGACCGCCAGGCGCAACGCGCGCGCGATCTCCTCCGCTCCGGGCACCTTGAGGAGGTTGGCCACCGTGGTCCGGTTGCGGCAGATCCACGACAGTCGGGCGAGCCAGCGCAGGTGCGCCATGTCCTTGCGCAGTGCCAGGAGGAAGAAGAGCTGCGTCGGGCGCTCGTCCGGCGACCCGAACGCGACGCCCTTGCTCGAACGGGCGAGGAACAGGAACTGTTTCGGGAACTTCTCGGCGGCGCGGTGGCGGGCGTGCAGGAACGCCACCCCGTTGGGCATCGCCGTCGGGACCATCCGCTCGCGTTCGGTGAGCGCGGTCTCCAGCCAGCGTGCATCGCTCACCAGGCCGCGCTGCGCGACCGCCTTCACGACCTCTGAGATCACTCCCTCACGGGTCGTGGCCTTGAGCTCCGAGATCACGTGCGTCGACTCGAACAGCTCGGCGAGCACAGGGTCCGCAGCCTCGGATTGGTTCTCGCGGTCTTCCACGGCAACCCCCTTGCCCGCGGGAGCGGGCACCTGCATTGTAGTCCACGCCCGCGCCCGGCGCACCCACCGCACTCGCCGATCGCCGGTCCAGCAGCCTCACGCTTCCGGCGGCCTCGCCGCGAACAGCGGCGCCAGCTCCTCCGCGGTCGGCGGCGGCGTCAGCAGGCTGACCACCACGAGCGTTCCGATCGAGATCAGCGCGGCCGGGTAGATGCTCGGGATCCCCCACGCGTCCGCGCCGAACACCTGTGCGCCGACCTGACCCCGCGCCGCCTCCATCACCGACGGGGCCACCCGGGGCAGCACCAGCTCGAAGAAGACGGTGGCCACCGCGCCGGAGACGATCGACGCGAGCCCGCCCTGGCGTGTGGCGCGGCGCCACGTCAGCGCCGCGAACAGCGCCGGGGTCACGGCGACGCCGTACATCGTGTACGCGAAGTAGGCGTACTGGAGGACCGAGATCTGCAGGTTGAACGCGGTCGGAATGAAGATCATGGCGAACGCACAGACGCCGAGCCCCACCACGAAGACCTTCTGCAGCGCGACCATCTTCGTCGGGTCCGCGTCCGGCCGCAGCATGCCCTGGTAGATGTCCCGCATCACGTTGGAGCTCGACGAGAGCAGGTAGTTCATCCCGGTGGAGAGGACCACCGCGCAGGCGGCGCCGAGCAGGAGCACGCCGACCGGCGCCGGTACCATGTGACGCGCCGCGTTGAGCACGAGCGAGCGCGGGTCCCAGTGGGTGTGGTGCTCGAGGTTGTACGCCGCCGCGAAGACGGCGATGGCGATCACGATGCTCTCGACCACGATCGTGCCGACGATCCAGATCGCCACGGCGCGCCTCGCCTCCTTCGGCGAGCGGGCGGCGTAGAACTTCTGGTACATCGACTGCACGCCCATCAGGAGCAGGAGCGTCGAGAGGAAGTACGACAGGCCCTTGAGCGCGGGATACTTCCCGAAGTCGGGCGAGAAGAGCTTGAAGTCGCCTGCGGGCAGGACCTGAGCCGCGTGCGACCAGCCGCCGGCGGTCACGATGACGAACGGCACCGCCAGACAGCATGCGAGCACGATGATGATTCCGTTCGGCAGATCGGTGTGCGCCACCGCGACCATGCCGCCGATCGCCACGAAGAGGATGACGAACGCGGCGGCGATCGCCTGCCCCAACGCCAGCGACACCTTGCCGTCGGTCACGACGTTGAGGATGTAGCCGCCAGCGCGGAACTGGTACGCCACGATCGTGGTGAAAGCGACGATCAACGCCAGGGCGCCGAACAGGCGGGCGAACTTGCCGTAGCGGACCTCGAGGATGTCGCCGACGGTGTACTGCCCGAAGGTGCGGATCTTGCCGGCGACGAAGTAGATGATGCCGATCCCGAGGAACGCCCCCGCCGGCTGCCACAGGGCGCTCCAGCCGGCATGGTAGGCGTACTCGGCGCCGGCGATGAACGTCCCGGACCCGATCCAGGTGCAGACCAGCGTGAAGACCATCGTGGTGAGGGAGAGCTTGCGCCCGGCCACCATGAAGTCGTCCTGCGTCTTGACCTGCCTGGAACGGTAGACGTTGAACACCGTGAGCACCAACAGGTAGCCCAGGATCACCCAGAGGTACCAACCCATCGTCCCTCCCCCACCCGCCCGGGCTCAGGGCGCCGGGCTCGGGGCACCGCTTCCGCAACCGCGGCCCACGACCATCCGCAGAGGTGGCGTGCCACGGCTGACTATCCTTCTCCGCCGCCCTCTTCGCCCTCGTGGATCTCGAGCTGATGCAGCTCACCGGCCTCGAGCAGGTCGCGGGCCTGCCGTTCGAACTCGGAGGGCACCACGACCCGCACGACCCCGAGGCCGTTCAGGGTCAGGCCGTACACCCTGCCCGCCGCTTCGCCGACCACGGCCGCCGGGATCCCGTTCGCACGCAGCGCCGCGAGCACCGGTTCGGCGTTGACCGCCCCCTCGACCCGCAGGACCTCGACCTCGTCACCGTCGGACATGCTCGCTCAACCGACGTCGATCAGGATCAGGTGCTTCTGCATCTCGCCCGCGACATCGACCCTGCCGTCGGGGGTGATGAACACGTTGATCTCGGAGCGCACCGCCATCTCGCCTGGGAGGTAGATGCCCGGTTCGATCGAGAAGCAGACGCCGGGAACGAGTCGGCGGTCGTCGCGGGTCTCGAGGTTGTCGATGTTGACCCCGCTCCAGTGCACCTCCTCGCCGATCGAGTGGCCGGTGCGGTGGACGAACTGCCGCCCGTACCCTGCCTTCTCCACCACGGCGCGACAGGCGTCGTCCACCTCCCAGCCGTACACCGGCTCCCCGGCGGCATACCGGGCCTGGACGAACGCCAGGGCGGCGTCGCGGCCGTCGCGAACCACGTTGAAGATCTCGATGTATTTCGCGGGCGGCTTCGCGCCCACGAAGGCGCACCAGGTGATGTCGTAGAAAACGGAGCCCGGCCGGTCGAGCTTCGCCCACAGGTCGATGAGGAGCGTGTCCCCCTTGCCGATCGCCCGCGCGTTCTCCGGGGTCGGCTCGAAGTGCGGGTCCGCCGGCTGCTCGTTCGTCCCCACGATCGGGAACTCGCCCATGCAGGTGAGCCCCTCCTCGCCGAACCGCTTGACGATGAACTGCTGCACGTCGTACTGCGTGAGGGCGCGGGACGCGCGCAACTCGGCGCCGACCAGCGCGAACGCCTCGTCCTTGATGCGCTGCACGCGCTCGCCGGCGTCCAGGTGGGAGCGGTACGCCTCGTCGTCGAGCAACGCCTGGAACGTCTGCACGAGCCCCGCCGAGGACACGACCTCGTATCCGAACGAGCGGATCAGCTCGACCGTGCCCGCGTCCACGATCGAGACGTACGGCACGTTCGCCTCGGGGGAGTACTGCATCGCGACCCGGGTCGCGGACCCGAGCGCCTCGCGCAGCGTCGCGTGCAGCTCACGCCACGACAGGTACACCCGCTTGGCGCCAGGGAGCGCGTCGAGCTTGGTCGACTCCACCGCCGAGACGATCCGCACCGGCTCGCCCTGCACCGGGATCCAGTAGAACCACCGTCGCGTCGTGAACTTC
>JAJXUY010000140.1 GCA_021782525.1 Acidobacteriota bacterium
CGGTCATCTCCGGGGCGTACTCGCCCTGGTCGAACGGCAACCAGCGCCGCTCCTGCGGCGCGATGCCGAGCAGCTCCTTGCGCACGACGTCGGAGCGGACGAGCTGCAGGGCGTAGCGTTCCGCCAGCGTGCGGGCGAGGGTGCTCTTGCCGCTGCCGGTGAGGCCGCAGGTGACGAGCAGGCGGCGCGGGTTGCAGGCGGCGGCGAAGTGCGCCGCGAGCTCGTAGTAGCGACGCGCCGTGGCCCGGCTGGCGGCGCGCGCCGCCTCGGGGATGTGCGGGTCGTCGGCCGAGAACGAGTTGACCTTGGCGCGGACGTAGGCGCGATACGCCTTGTAGAACGCGAGCAGCTCCGTGAGTTCGGTGTCGCCGGTGGCCGTGACGTAGGCATCGACGAAGACGCGCCCGAACGGCGCATGACCGTGGAACTCGAGGTCCATGGCGAGGAAGGCGACCTCCTCCGCCGCGTCCTGGATGCGGAACCGCTCGTTGAACTCGATGCAGTCGAAGATGCAGACCGGGTCGGTGGCACAGATCGAATCGAGGTGCAGGTCGCCGTGGCCGTCGACGATCCGCCCTTCGGCGACCCGGCGGGCGAACAGCGCTGCCCGGCGCCCGAGGAAAAGCGCGGTCGAGTTCTTGATGAACTCGAAGGTGGCGCGCGGCACGAGCGTGTCGACGTACTTCTCGGTCTGAGCGAAGTTCTCGTCGCAGTTGAACTTGACGCCGTCGAACCCTTTCAAGGCCGCGGCCGGGGGCGCGGCCGCAGCGCGCCGATGGAAGTCGGCCACGGTCACGGCGATCTGCTCGAAGAGGGCGTCGTGCCCTTCCCCGCGCGCGAGCACCTGCCGCAGCATCCGGTCGTGGGGGAGCCGCAGCATCCTCACCGCGACCTCGACCGTCTCGCCGGGGCCGTCGATCGCGAGCACGCCGGCGCTCTCGCACAGCTCGACGACACCCAGGTAGGTGCCGGGGCACAGGCGAGAGTTGAGCTCGACCTCGCGCTCGCACATCGCGCGGCGGCGCTCCAGTGTAGTGTAGTCGAGGAAGCCGAAATTCACCGGCTTCTTCACCTTGTACGCGTAGCGGTCGGTGAGGAACAGATACGAGATGTGCGTCTGGATGACCTCGACCGCGGTCGTGGGCTCCGGGTAGAAGGCAGGGTCCGACAGCTGCTCGACGAGCCGCATGAGGTCCATGAGTTGTCTCCCGTTGACGGATTATACGGCAGTCCCGCCGGTGGGCCCAGGCGCCTGCGGGCGCTGCGGCGTGTGGAGGATCCCGTGCGGGTCGTGGTCGAAGTGGTAGAGCTTGGCGACACCGATCTCGAAGCGGCGCAGCCACGTCCGGCCGTGCAGCGAGGTCGCCGCCAGCGCCCCCGCCAGCGGACCCACGACGTAGACCCACCAGCCCGTCCAGACGCCGGCCACCACCGCGGGGCCGAGGCTGCGAGCCGGGTTGGTGCTGGTGCCGGAAAGCGGCGCCTCAACGCCCACCATGACCGCGTAGAGGAACGGGAAGAGCAGCGGCGTGAACCGGCGCAACCTCGGGGAGCCGAGAAAGGCGAACAGCCCAAGGACCATCGTCGCGGTGGTCACGGCCTCGCCCAGCACGGCGACCCAGACGCCGGTCCCGACGCCGGGAACGGTGGCGCCGAAGCCGATCGAGCGGCCCATCGTTCCCCACGCCAACAACGGCAGCGCACCGAGCACGCCGCCGGCCAGCTGCGCAACGACGTAGGCGAGCGCGTGCCCTCCCGCGATCGTCCCCTTGCGCCAGAATGCGAGCGTCACCACCGGGTTGATGTGGGCGCCGCTCACCTTGCCCAGCCCCGAGATCGCGATCAGCGCGCCGACGCAGCCGAAACCGAAGCCGGTCACGACGCGCCGCAACGCCGCCGACGGCAGCGCCGCGGCGACCGGGCTGCCGGCGCCGAAGTCGGCGATGACGAGCGAGACGCCGCAGGCGACCAGGAGCGCCGTCCCGGCAAACTCGCAGCCGAGTGCCTGCCAGGGAACACGCGCGGCCGTTCGCGGGCGCCCGCCTTGCCGCGGTGACGGCGCCGCCTGGTTCACGCCCCGCGATCCCCGTGGCCGAGCAGCGTCGCGAGCAGCTCCGGCAGCCGCTGGAGGAAGAGGGAGCGCGGCAGTGCGATCGCGCCTGCGGCGCGCGCCGCTTCCAGACGCTCGCTGCGAGCGTGGGGGGCGAACCCGACCACGGTGGCGCCGCCGTGGGCGGCGGTGCGGATCCCCGGCGCCGGGTCCGGCCCGAGGGCGTCGAGGTCGACGATGACGACCGTGCACCGCGCGGCCGCGGCGGAACCGGGGTCAGCGAGGTCGAGCGCCCGACCGCCGCTCGCCTGCACGGCGGCGACGACCGGGATGTGCAGGAACAAGTTCGGGACAACGACCCCGACGCGCGGCTCCTCAGTCACGCGTCACCTCGAGCGCGAGCGCGGGGTCGTCCGTCGTGATCGAGGCCACGCCGAGGCGCGCGAGTTGCAGGATGCGATCGGTCCGGTTCACCGTCCACGGGTGCAGCTCACGGCCGGAGCCGAGCAACGCCTCGACCAGCGTGTGCTTGGGCGAGAGGTCGAGGTCGTTGGGGAGCCACTCGGGAAGCCCGGCGAACACCCAGGATCGTGCCGCCTCCGGCAGCGCCTCCTCGACTGCGGCCAGCACCGGCAGGGACGACGAGATCACGCGCGTCCGCCCGGCCCGCGCCGCGAGGAGCCGGGCGAGCGCTCCGAGGTGGGCGGCGAGCGTCGCGGCCGCAAGCGGCTTGACCTCGACGAAGAGCCACGCGTCCGCGGGCGCGGCGTGTGCGACCTCGGCCACGCTCGGGACACCGGCGCGACGCAGCGCCGCGGCGCTCCACAGCGCCACGGGTCGCCCATCCCGCGAACGGCCGTGGTGGCACACCCAGGTGCCGCCGGCGCACGGCCGCACGTCGATCTCGACCCCGTCGGCCCCGGCCGCGAACGCGGCCCGGATGCCGGCGAGCGAGTTGTCGGGGAAGCGGGCCGCGAACCCCCGGTGTCCAATGACGAGCGGCATCGTCACGCCAGGATCGAGTACCCGCCGTCCACGACCACGGTCTGCCCGTGGATCATCGAGGCGTACTCGGTGCAGAGGAACACCACCGCGTTGGCGACGTCCTGCGGGGTGACCAACCGCCCGGCCGGCGTGCGGTGGGTCGACTCGTCGAGGAGCTGGTCGCGGTTGGGAAAGTGTTTGAGGGCGTCGGTGTCCACCGTGCCGGCCGAGACGGCGTTGACGCGCACACCCCGCGGGGCGAGCTCGGCCGCGAGGTGGCGGACCATCGACTCGAGCGCCGCCTTCGATGCCCCGACCGCGGTGTAGTTGGGGATCGCCCGGATGGCACCGAGCGAGGAGACGGCGACGACACTCTTAGTGCCCTCCGACGGCATGCCGAGCAGCTGCTGGACGAGCGGCAGCAGCGCCGCCGCGTTGATGTCCATCGTCCAGTGGAAGTGGTGCAGCGTCAGGTCGGGGACCGGTTTGAGCACCCCGGAGGCCGCGTTGGAGACGAGGATCTCCAGCCCCCCCCACGCCTCGCGGATCTCGGCGAACATCCTCTTGACCTGCGCCTCGTCGGCGACGTTGCCGCGCACGAGCAGCGCCCGGGCGCCCCGCGTCTCGATCTCGCGGACGACCTCCTCCGCCGGCCCGCGGTGGCGGAAGTAGTTGATCGCCACGTCGACCTTGAACTCCGCCAGCGAGAGCGCGATCGCCCGGCCGATGCCGCGCGACGACCCCGTGACCAGCGCCCGCTTGCCTCGCAGTTTCAGGTCCATCCGCCCCTCCAAGATCGACGATACCCGGATTTCGTCTCAGCGACAAGCCTTTGCTGGTCAAGGCGTGGGCGCCCAGGCTGATGGCTCGCCCCGGCGAGCTACGGTATGTTCCGTTCCCGAGCGGGTGAGCATTCCGCGCTCGTTGCGGCCCCGGTGGGTCGGGGTCAACGGGAGGAGCGTCCTCTGCAGCCTGGTATCCACCGCACCCGCCGGCGCCAGCCTCCCCGTGGCCGGCTGCCTCGGAGCGCTGAGCGGACTGGCGGTACCTGGTACCACGTTGTTCTATTTTTGGTGTAGAGTCGCCTGGCAAGGCAGGGGGCGACATGCCACGGCGTCCGCGCGTGTTCGTTGATGGTGCGACCTACCATGTTTACTGCCGGGCCGGTCGAGGTGAGGCGATCTTTCGCCGGGCCGACGACGCGCGGGACTTCCTCGATATCGTGGCTGAGGTCAAGCGCCAGGACCGGTTCGCGGTGTTGGCCTGGTGCGTGATGCCGACGCACTACCATCTCGTCGCGCGCACCGGGTCCGCGCCGCTGTGGAAAAGCATGCGCCTGATCCAGGGCCGGTTCTCCAAGTCGTTCAACCGCCGTCACGGTGTGCTCGGACCGGTGTGGCAGGGCCGCTACAACGCCAAGCTGGTCGTCGGGGAGCGCTACCTGCAGCAAGCGATCGTCTACGTCCACACCAACCCTGTGGCCGCGAAGCTCGCCCACTCCCCGGGAGCGTTCCGGTGGAGCGGCCACCGCGAGTTCGAGTCCGGCGCCGAAGCCCCCTTGCTGGACGCCGACGAGATGCTGCTGGCGTTTGGTGGCCGGCGAGGGGAGGCCCGCGCGAGTTACCTGCAAGCGCTCGCCGGGGCGGAGTCGGCGCCGGGGTGGCCGACCGCCCTCGGCCGCCTGCCATGGTGGCGGTCCGCGGGCGACGGCGACGAGATGGCGCCGCCGGCCGGGCGGACGAGGTTGGACGCGCTGGGCGCCAGTACCTTTGTGCGGCCGACGTTGCCGATCGCGGAGTTCATCTCGAGCGCGGCTGCGATGCTCGGCACCACCGGCGAAGAGATCCGCGCCAGCGGTTCGGGTCGCGAGATGACGCGCCGGCGCCAGGCAGCGACGCTGGTTGGCGTCGAACAGTTCCGCTACCGCGTCGCGGAGCTTGCCGCGCAGTTCGGCCGGGCGCCGAGCGTGGTGAGCCGCTGGGGCGTGACGGCGGCAAGACTTCGGCTGGACGACGCGGGGTTTCGCGAGCAGGTGGCGGAACTCGCGGCCGCCCTCACCGCGAGCTCGTCGGGCGTGCCAAGGAACGACCTGGAGGAGGCCATGCTCGGTGCCGACCCCTCGTTCGTCGACTGAAATAAGAAAATGAGGTACCAGGTACCGCGATGAGGGACGAGGGCAGGAACCGCAGGGAGTACCGCCTCTACAAAGTCGCGCAGGCGCTCGGCCGGGCGGCGCCGTTCTGGCTGCTGCAAGCGGCGGGG
>JAJXUY010000141.1 GCA_021782525.1 Acidobacteriota bacterium
GCTGCCACCGTTGCCGGCCGGCGCGTTCAAGGCCGACGGCGTCCGCAGCGACCGTTTCGGCAGGACGCTCGTGGTGCGCGCCTGGCGGCTGTTGCCGGACGGCTCCGCCATTCTCGTCGGCGAGGCGCTGCCCGAGGCGCTCGGCGAGGCGCAGGCTCGCCTGGCGGCCGGCGGCGCCGCCTACGAGCGACTGAAGATCGAGCGGCCGACGATCACAGCGACGGTCGTCCTCGGGTTCGGCGGCCTCGCGCTGCTCGTGGCCTTCGCGGCGATCTGGCTCGGCCTGTACCTCTCGCGCCGGTTCACGGCGCCGTTGCTCGCGTTGGCGGCGACGACGCAGAGGATCGCCGGCGGCGAGTCGCTGGAGCCGGTGCCGCTGCCGGCCGAGGACGAGGTCGGGATGCTCGTCGGCTCGTTCAACTCGATGGTGGCGCGGCTGCGGCAGCGCGACGAGGAGCTCAACGCCGCCGTGCGCCGGCTCGACGCCGTGCTCGGCGCGGTGCGCACCGGCGTGCTGACGCTCGACGCGGCCCGGAGTTCGGTGCGCGGCAACCCGGCCGCGGCGGCGATGCTCGGGGTTCCGGAGCTGGTCGCGGCCGCGCTGCCGCTGGAACGGCTCGAGGCGGCCGGCCTGGTCCGCATCGCGGAGACGATTCGGGGGGCGACGGGGCCGGTGCGCGGGTCACTCACCGTGTATCCGGGCGGGGTGGCGCGACACCTCGAGATGGCGGTCGTGCCGCTGGGTGGGGAGGAGCAACCCGAGGGCTGGGTGGTCGCGCTCGAAGACCTCACGCAGCTGCAGCGGGCGCAGCGCTTGGCGGCCTGGAGCGAGGTGGCGCGGCGCATCGCGCATCAGATCAAGAACCCGTTAACGCCGATCCGGCTGGCCGCGGAGCGCATGGCGCGACACGTGGAGCGCGGCCGCGCCGACCTGGGCGAGGTCGTCATGCAGGGGAGCCGGGCGATCGTCGAACACGTGCAGGCGATGCAGGAGATGGTGGACAGCTTCTCGCGCTACGCGAAGATGCCGCCGCTGGCGCGTCGGCCGGTACGGATCGGCGCGCTCGCCGCTCAGGCCGTGGCGCTCTACCAGGGCGTGCGCGATGGCCTGCGCGTCGAGTTGGTGGACCGTTCCGGCGCGCTGGAACTCCTGCTCGATCCGGACCAGTTCCGCCAGGTGCTCACCAACCTCATCGACAACGCGGTCGAGGCCTCGCCCGCGGGCGGCTCGGTGACGGTCACGGTCGCCCACGAAGGGGACGAGGTGACAGTGACGGTCGCCGACCAGGGATCCGGGCTCGAGGTGGACGACCCGGAGCTGCCGTTCCAGCCGTTCTACTCGACCAAGGGGAGAGGTTCCGGCGTCGGCCTCGCGATGGTGCAGCGGATCGTGACCGACCACGGCGGCACCGTGCGCCTCGAGGCGAACCGACCCTCCGGGGTCGTCGCGGTCGTGCGTCTTCCGGGGGGTGGCGCGTGAGCCACGCCCACATCCTCGTCGTCGACGACGAGCGCGGGATCCTCGAGCAACTCGGCGGGATCCTGCGCGACGAAGGTTTCGCCGTCACGGCGGTCGAGTCGGGCGAGGAGGCCGTGGCGGCGACCGCACGCGAGCTGTACGACCTCGTCCTGCTCGACGTGGCCCTTCCCGGGATGGACGGGCTCGAGGCGCTGCGCCGCATCCGTGCCGCCGGCCACACGGTGCCCGTGGTGATGATCTCGGGCCACGCCAGCGCCGAGCAGGTGGTGAGCGCGTTGCGCGAGGGCGCCATCGACTTCATGGACAAGCCGCTGGCGCTCGAGCGCGTGCTGGTGACGGTGAACAACGCGCTCGCCCGCGCCCGGCTCGCCGAGCGGCTGGCGGCGGAGCGCGAGGGCGAGGAGCCGGTCCTCACCGGGGTCTCGGCCGCGGTCGCCGAGTTGCGGCGTCAGATCGGGCTCGCCGCTCCCACCGACTCGCGGGTGCTGATTTCGGGGCCGAACGGGGCGGGCAAGGAGGTCGTGGCCCGGTTGCTGCACCGCATCTCGCGGCGGGCGGGGAACCCGTTCGTGGCGGTGAACTGCGCCGCGATCCCGGCCGAGCTGATCGAGAGCGAGCTGTTCGGCCACCTCAAGGGGGCGTTCACGGGGGCGGTGGAGAACAAGCGGGGAAAGTTCGAGCTGGCGGACGGCGGCACCCTCTTCCTCGACGAGGTGGCCGACATGAGCCTGCTGACGCAGGCCAAGGTGTTGCGCGTGCTGCAGGAGTCGAGCTTCACGCGCCTGGGCGGCGCGCAGGAGGTGCGGGTCGATGTGCGCGTGATCGCCGCCACCAACAAGAACCTCGAGGACGAGATCACCGCCGGCCGCTTCCGCCAGGACCTCCTCTTCCGGCTCAACGTGATCCCGGTCCGCGTTCCCCCCCTCGGCGAACGCCGCGAGGACGTGCCGTTGCTCGTCGAGGAGTTCATGCGCGAGTTCTCCCGGCGCACCGGCGTCCGGCCGAAGCGCATCGGCCCGCAGGCGATGGCCGCGCTGCAGGCGTACCCGTGGCCGGGGAACGTGCGCGAGGTGAGAAACGTGGTCGAGCGCCTCATGATCATGGTCGCCGGGGACGAGATCGACACGGCCTCGCTCAACCTTCCTTCCGGCGGAGCCCCCGCCGAGCCCGATCTTGGTTTCACCACCCTCAGGGAAGCGCGCGAGCGGTTCGAGCGTCGTTACGTGGAGCGGGTCGTGGCGGCGTGCGGCGGCAACATGTCGCAGGCGGCCCGGCTGCTCGGACTCGAGCGCTCCCACCTCTACCGCAAGCGGCGGGCGCTCGGCCTGCGCGCGCGTTGACCTTCTTCCCCGTCGGGCGGTAGCATGGGGCAATGGCCTACCCGGGCGACGCAAACCTAGATGCTGCCGTCCAGCAGCGCATCCTCACCGCGTTCAAGGAGGCGGTCCGCCTCTACCGTGACGGGCACGGCGAGGAGGCGCGCACGATCCTGCGATCGATCACCGACGTCGACGCGCGTTTCGCTCCGGCGCAGCGTCTCGAGCAGGCGATCGCCGCCGGGGCGCCGGTCGACCTCGCGCAGCTCATCGGTGAGGTGACCGCCAAGGGTGGTGTCGACGCGGCGGCGCAGGTAGCCGCCGCGGAGAAAGCGTTCGCCGACCGCGACTTCGAGGGGGCGCTGGCGCAGGCGCAGGCGGTGTTGCGGGACATGCCGGGCCACGCCCGGGCGCGCCAGCTCGCGTTCGACGCCCAGAACCGGCTGCGGACCGCGGCGGAGGTCCAGGCCCACCTGGAGCGCTGCCGGCAGAGTCTCGACGCCGGCCGCGCCGAGGACGCCCGCGGTGCGCTGGCGCTCGCGAAGACGCTCGATCCCGGCCATCCCGACCTGGCGGGGCTCGAGCAGCGGCTGCAAGCGATGGCCAAGCCGCAAGCGGTCGAGGCCGAGCCCGAGTTCGAGTTCGAGGTGTTCGAGCGGCCGCCCGAAGCGCCGCCGACCTCCGTGCCTCCGGTCTCCCCGGATCTCTTCATCGCGCCGGAGGTGCCAGCGCCGGCGCAGCTCCGGCCGGCGGCCGAGCCGGCGGCTCCGGCCGCCGCGCCCGCGCCAGTGGCGAAACCCCCTGTTCCCGCACCTCCGGAGCCCGCCGAGGCGCCGGGCTTCGCGTTCGACGACGACGGCGCCGGAGGCGGGGTCGAGTTCCACGCCGGTGCGAGCGGGGCGTTCTCCGCCGGTGCGCCGCCGCCCGCGCCCGCGGAGAACGCCGCGGCGCGGATCCAGACGCTGCTCGACCAGGGTCAGCACGAGTTCGACAGCGGCGACTTCCAGGCCGCCGTGGACACGTGGTCCCGGATCTACCTCGTCGATGCCTCGAACGCGGAGGCGGACAGCCGGATCGAGCAGGCGCGCCGCCGGCGCGAGGAGGTCGAGCGGCTCGCCGAGCAGAACTTCTACGAGGCGCACGAGGCGTTCGAGCAGAAGCGGTTCGACGATGCGCGCCTGCTCTGCCAGCAGGTCCTCAAGCTCGTCCCGCAACACCTCGAGGCCCACGATCTGCTGCAGCGGCTCGAGACCCCGGCGGCGCCCCCGCCGCCCCCGGTGCCCGCCCCGGGCCTGGCGCAGGAGGAAGACCTCTTTCGCGACGAGTTCGTGCCCGCACCGGTCTCCTCATCGGGCAGCGCGCCGGCGATCCACGGCCCGCTGGCGCCCCCCGCGGAGCCGGCGGCGGTGGCGCGCCAGGTGGCCAGCGCCGCCGCGGCGGTCGGTCGCCGGTTGCCCAGCCTGCCGCTGAGCTGGATCGGCGTGGCGGTGGCCGTGCTGGTGCTGGCCGGCGGCGCGGCGTTCCTGCTCCGCGGCAAGGTGTTCTCCAACTCGAAGACGGCGGTGAACGAAGCGCTGGCCGAATCCGAGAGGTTGGCCGGACAGGGCCGGCTGCAGAACGCGCTCCAGGTGCTGCAGAGTTTGCAGGGCCAGGTCGAGGGCGAGCAGGCCAACCGGGTGAACCAGAGGATCCTGGAGCTGCAGCGCCGGCTCAAGGCGAAGGCGGTGGCCCCGCCGCCCGCGGCGGACAGCCAGGCCGTGGCGGCGGCACTGGCGGCCGGGCTGCGCGTCAAGGCGATGAAGCTGGTTCGGCAGGGCCTCGCGAGCGCGCCGGGGGACGCCGAGCTGACGCGGTTCGAGGCCGAGATCGCCGCCTACGACCCGGTGATGCCGGCGCTGGCGGATGCCGTGGCCAGCAAGAACTGGGAGTCGATCCGTTCGCTGGCGGATCAGGTGCTCAGGAGTCACCCGGGGGACCACGAGGCGCTGCAGCTGTGGTCGGCCGCGACGTTCAACCTCGCCGTTCTCTACCTGCGCCGCTATCAGGTCGCCGATGGCCACGGGCTCCTCGTCGAGCTCTGCAAGCGCACCTCGGACCCCGACGCCGAGCGCCTGCGCGAGCTGGCCAAGAGCTACCTCTCGCGCCCGACCGACCCCCGCTACACGATCTTCGTGACCAACGTCGAGCTGCGGCCGGTGGAATGACGGCCCCGCGCGGCACCGCGCCGGAACAGCTCGACATCCCCCTCGTCTGGGACAGGCCGGCGGCCCCGGATCCCCACCGGCCGCTCGAGCCGCCCCGGGCCGAGCTGGCGCCGTTCGGCGGCACGCTGCGGCTGTGGCTGGCGGCGCTCGCGGACGGCGGTTTCCTGGTGCTCGCGGCGGGGGTGTTCTGGGGTGTCGCCGGGTGGTGGGTCGGCGGATTGAGCGCGGCGCAGGTGGCCGTGGCAGGGGTGGCGGGTCTCGAGGCCGCGAGCGTGGTGGCGCTC
>JAJXUY010000142.1 GCA_021782525.1 Acidobacteriota bacterium
GGTCACGACCAACGACGAGGCGCTGGGCGAGAAGCTCCTCGACATGCGGATGCACGGGATGCGCCCGAAGTACGTGCACCACTTCGTCGGCGGCAACTTCCGCATGGACGCGCTGCAGGCCGCGATCTTGCGCGCCAAGCTGCCGCGCCTTCCCGGCTGGATCGCCAAGCGGCAAGCCGGCGCCGCGCACTACCGCGAGCTGTTCCGCGCGGCCGGCCTCGACGGGACGGTGCGGGTGCCGGAGGAGCTTCCCGGCCGCGGCCACACCTACCACCAGTACGTGGTGCGGGCGCCGAAGCGCGACCAGCTGCGCGAGCACATGGTCAAGCGCGGCGTCGGGGCGGAGGTGTACTACCCGATCTCGCTGCACGAGCAGGACTGTTTCGCCGGCCTCGGCTACCGCAACGGTGACTTCCCCGAGTCGGAGCGCGCCGAGGCCGAGGTCCTGGCGCTGCCGATCTTCCCGGAACTGCGCGCGGACGAGCGCGAGCGGGTCGTCGCCACGATCGCCGAGTTCTACCGCTAGCCCGGAGCCACGCACCGCGAGACAACCGATCGGTGGCATCAGTGCCCTCTGCGGGTTCGAGACTCTTCGCTCGCTACGCTCGCTCAGAATGACATGGCAGGGATGAGGCACTAGATTCGTTGTCATTCCAGCGCCGTTGCGCCGTGTGGTTGACACGTTCGGCGATCCCGCGCACCATCGCCGGCAACGATGAGTCTGTTCCTTCCCCGCACGCCGCGCCTGCGCCTCGCCCTCGCCGTGTTCGACGGCGGCTGGCTCGGCGCCGCCGGCTACCTCGCGCACGTGGTTCGCTTCTCGACGGGGTCGGAGCGGGCGGCGAAACTGCACGAACTCGTTGCCCACCCCGGGCTCGTGGTGATCGGATTGGCGGCGATGTGGGCCACCGCGGTCGCGGCCGAACTCTACGAGCCGATCGTCCTGCGGCGGCGGGCGGAGGTGACGGCGAGAGTCGCCGTGGTGGCGGCCGTGTGGGGCACGGCGCTGGGGCTCGCGACCTACCTGATCCCGAGCTGGCGGTTCGGCCGCGGGTTGCTGCTGATCACCACCGCGGCCTGGGCCTTGGGGGCGGTGGCGGCGCGGAGCGCAGCCGCGATCTGGCTGCGCCGGCGGCCGCGCCCGCGTGCACTCGTGGTTGGCGCGCCCGACGCCGCGGCCGAGGTCTGTCGCAAGCTCGCCGCGCACCCCGGGGCGCCGTGGGAGCCGGTGGATGGGTCCGGCCTCGCGGCCGCCAGCGTCGCGGAGGCGGCCGGCCGGCATCGGGCCGAGCTGGTCGTGCTGGCCGGCGAACCGGCCGGCGACGCAGGCCTCATCGCCGATCTCACGGCGATGCAGTTCTCCGGCGTGCCGGTGGTGGTGGCCTCCGAGCTGTGGGCGTGGGTCGATGGGCGGCTGCCGGTGGACGAGCTCTCGCCGGCGGCGTTTTTGCACCAGCCCGGTTTTTCGGTCATCCACTGGGAGTTGTTCAACCGTGCCACGCGGGTGGTCGACGTGGCGCTCGCCTTCGCGTTCCTCGTCCTCGCCCTGCCCGTGTTGCTGCCGGCGATGCTGGCGGTGCTCATCATCGACGGTTCGCCGGTGGTGTACCGGCAGTCCCGTGTCGGCCAGTTCGGGCGGCGCTTCCTCCTGATCAAGCTGCGCACGATGCGGCCGGATGCCGAGGAGAACGGGCCGGCGTTCGCCGTCGAGGACGATCCCCGGGCGACCCGCCTGGGACGCATCCTGCGCCGCCTCCGGATCGACGAGCTCCCGCAGCTGGTCAACGTCATCCGCGGCGACATGTCGTTGGTCGGGCCTCGCCCCGAGCGGCCGGAGTTCGTCACCGAGCTGGCGCGCGCCGTGCCGTACTACACGTTCCGGCTCGCCGTTCCGCCGGGGCTGACCGGCTGGGCGCAGGTCAACATGCCCTCCGCGGTGAGCCAGGAGGAGCACAGGCGCAAGCTCGAGTACGACCTCTACTTCATCCGTGAGCGGTCGTTCGGGCTCTACCTGTTGACGTTGCTCCGCACCGCGAGCGTCGCGCTGGCCGGGGCCCGGCGGTGACCCGCACCGCTGTCCGGCTGGCGCGCAACGTGGCGTGGCTGGGCGCCGGCGAGGTCGTGCTCAAAGGCGCATTGTTCGCCGCGGGCGTCGTCGTCGCCCGCGGCCTCGGGCCGGCCGGGATGGGCGCCTTCACCGTTGCGTACGGCGCCGCGATGGTGCTGATGCTGCTGCTCGTCGCCGGCCAGGCGGAGGTGCTGATCCGGGAGACGGCGCGCCGGCCGGCCGCCGCGAAGGCTCTCGGGCGGTTGTCGCGGTCGTGGCAACGCCGCGTGGCGCTGGTGGCGGTCCCGGCGGCGGTCGCCGCCACCGCGCTGGTGCGAGACCCGACGCTGCGCTGGACGTTGCTCGCGTTCATCCCCTACGCCTGGCTGCGGAGCGGTCTGGTGAGCATCGGCGCCTCGTTCAAGGGGCTGGACCGCATGGAGGTGGAGGTCGGCGCCCGCACGGTCGAGCTCGGGGTCGCGCTCGTCCTGCTCGCGGCGTTGGCGTGGCTGGCGGCCCCGGTGTGGAGCACCGGCCTGGCGTTCGCGGTCGGAGCCGCGGGGGGGCTGGTCGCGATCCGGCGAGCGTCCGCGAGACTCACGAGCGGCGACGGCGCCGGCGTGACGCCCGCGTTCCTCGCGCGCGAGGGAGCCGCGTTCCTCGCCCTCAACCTCGGCGCTCAGGCCGTGCTGCGGCTCGACACGTTCCTGCTCGCGGGGTTCGGCGTGGCCAAGGAGGAGATCGGGCGGTACGGGGTGGCGGCGGCACCGGTGTGGGGGTTGCTCGGGGTGGCGCAGCTGTTCGCCGTCGCGGCGTACCCGACGTTCGCCAAGCTCGCGGCCGAGGGGCGCGTCGGCGGCCGTCACGTCGCCGCGGTGGCCGCTGGCGCCGCCGCCGCGGGTGCGCTCGTGGCCGGATCGCTGACCGCCGTCAAGGCGCCGCTCGTCCGTCTGCTGTTCGGCCCGCAGTACCTCGCGTCGGTCCCGCTCATGGGCGTCCTCGCCTGGGTGCTGCCGGCTGCCTACGTGATGGTTGGACTCGGCGTGGTGATCGCGTCGTGTGGACGCCAGCGATGGTCTCTGGTCAGTCAAGCAGTCCTCCTGTCCGGGAGCACCATCGCCAACCTGGCCGTGATCCCCCGCTGGGGGACGATGGGGTGTGCGGTGGTCGCGGTGGCGGTGTGGACGGCGGGCATCGCGACGAGCCTGACCGTGGCGACGCTCGCGGTGCGGCGGCCGAAGGGGAGCGAGGGGATCGCCGCGATCGGCCCGGAGGTCGAATGAGCGCGCCCGGGCCCGGTGGGGGGCGGGTTGCCGTCGTGGTGGTGCACTTCGGGGAGGTGGCGCCGACCGCCGACTGCCTCGCGGCGCTGGCGCGGGACGGGTCGCGCGCCTCGCGGCGGCTCGTGGTCGTGGACAACGGAGCGACGCTCGGCGCCGGGCCCTGGCACGGCGCCGAGGTCGTGGCGCTCGCGGGCAACCCCGGGTTCGGCGCCGGCGCGAACGCGGGCGTGGCCGCTCTCGCGGGCGACCCGTTCGACGCGCTCGTGGTGCTCAACAACGACATCGAGGTCGCAAACGGGTACCTCGACGCGGCCGTGCAGGCGTTGCGCCGCCCGGGCGTCGGGTTGGCGGCCGGCCCGCTGTACCTGACGGCAGCCGGCGGGCCGCTCTGGTACGCCGGCGGCGGGATCGACTGGCTGACCGGCACGGTGCGCCAGGCGACGTCGGCGCCCGCGGCCGCCCGGGAGGGGACCGTCGGGTTCATCCCGGGCGCCGCCTTCGCGGCGCGGCCCGAGGCGTGGCGGTCGGTGGGCGGATTCGACCCCGGCTACTTCCTCTACAACGAGGACGTGGACCTCGGCTTGCGCCTGCGCCGCCGCGGCTGGCGCCTGTTCTTCTGCCCGGCGATGGTCGCGGCGCACCGGCTCGGCGGCGTCACGGGCTCGGCGTCCCGCTCGCCGTTCTACCTCGAGCACTTGACGGCGACGCGCCTGCGCCCGTTCCGGCCGCTCGCGTACCGGCTCTACCTGGCCGCGCTGCACTCCGGGTACGCGCTCCTGCGCGCCGGCTGGTACCGCGCCGTCGTGGGCGGCGAGGCCGGTCGAGCGAGGGCGGCTGCGGTCATCCGCGGGCAAAGGCGGGCGTTGACGCGGCTCACCATCGGTCCGCGGGCCGATTGAGCGGTTCAGACGCCCGGGAACGGCCGCGATGGGCTGCGAGCCGAGCCGGCTGCATCGGGTGATCGAGGCGACGAACCTGCTTGACAAGTAGCGGCGCGGATCCTAGAGTGTTAGCAGTCTCGCACGGAGAGTGCCAAGAGCACCCCGGCGGGCGATCGTAAACAACAGAAAAGGGAGGGTTAAGCGCATGAACGTTCGTCCACTCCATGATCGGATTCTCCTTCGCCGCCTGGAAGAGAAAGAGGTGGTGAAGGGTGGGATCATCATCCCCGACACCGCCAAGGAAAAGCCGCAAGAGGCCGAGGTGATCGCGGTCGGCCCCGGCAAGCTCGACGAGAACGGCAAGCGCATGCCGATCGACGTGAAGAAGGGCGATCGCGTGCTGGTCGGCAAGTACTCGGGTTCGGACATCAAGATCGACGAGCAGGAATACCTGATCGTGCGCGAGGACGAGATCCTCGGCGTGCTGGAAAAGTAAGGGAGGCTCGAGATGGCGAAGCAGATCGTATACGCAGAGGACGCCCGCCAGGCGATCCTGCGCGGTGTCAACAAGTTGGCCGACGCGGTCAAGGTGACGCTCGGTCCCAAGGGTCGTAACGTCGTTCTGGAGAAGAAGTTCGGCTCGCCCGTGATCACCAAGGACGGCGTCACCGTCGCCAAGGAGATCGACCTCAAGGACAAGATGGAGAACATGGGCGCGCAGATGGTGCGCGAGGTCGCCTCCAAGACCTCGGACGTGGCCGGCGACGGCACCACGACCGCCACGGTCCTCGCGCAGGCGATCATCCGCGAGGGGACGAAGAACGTCACCGCGGGCGCCAACCCGATGGAGCTCAAGCGCGGCATCGACATCGCGGTCAAGACCGCGGTCGAGGCGATCACCAAGCTCGCCAAGCCGGTCGAGGGCAAGGCGATCGCTCATGTCGGCACGATCTCGGCCAACGCGGACGAGGAGATCGGCCACATCATCGCCGAGGCGATGGACAAGGTGGGCAAGGACGGCGTGATCACGGTCGAGGAGTCGAAGACCATGGACACGCAGCTCGAG
>JAJXUY010000143.1 GCA_021782525.1 Acidobacteriota bacterium
ACCGGCGGCTGGGAGCTGCCGTTCCTGCACACCGGGCTCGGGCACGCCTACCTCCTCACCAAGGACTCGTTCGCGGTGCTGGTGCTCGTGGGCGTGGCGATCGCGGCGTGGCGGCGGCTCGTCACCAGGCCGGCGCGGCTCGAGTACAGTCCCGACGCCTGGTTCATCCTGGGGCTGATCGCGGCGTTGATGGTCACCGACGTGTTCGCGGACGGCGCCCGCATCGCCGCCGGGGTGCACGGCCCGTGGGCCTGGACACCGGCGTCGGCGGCGGTGGGCGCGTGGTTGGCGGGGACGTCGCAGGCGGCGTTGCACACCGTGTACACCACCGCCTGGTGGCTGCACCTGTTCGCGCTCTACGCGTTCGCCAACTACCTCCCGTTCTCGAAGCACTTCCACGTCTACACCTCGCTGCCGAACGTGCTGCTGCGGCCTCTGGACGAGCCCGGTCGCCTCGGCAAGATGGACCTCGAGAACATCGAGGAGGGGACCGCGTTGGGGGCCGCCAAGGTCACGGACCTGACCTGGAAGCAGCTGCTCGACCTGTACACCTGCACCGAATGCGGCCGCTGCACCGTGGTGTGCCCGACCACGATCACCAAGAAGCCGCTCATCCCCCGCGACCTGACGATCGCACTGCGCGACCACCTCAAGGGATCGGCGCGGGAGATCATCGGCGACCCCGGTCACGCGCCGGGGACGCCGAGCCGGGAGCTGGCGGGCGACGTGCTCGACCCCGAGGTCGTGTGGGCGTGCACGACGTGCCGCTGGTGCGAGGAGGCGTGCCCGCTGTTCATCTCGTACGTCGACAAGATCGTCGAGATGCGCCGCCACCTCGTGCTCGAGAAGGCGGAGTTCCCGCCCGAGGCGGAGCCGGCGTTCCGCGGCATGGAGGTCAACGGCAACCCGTGGCAGCTGGCGCCCGAGACGCGCGGCGACTGGGCGAAGGGGCTCGAGGTGCCGCTGGCGGCCGGCGGCGACTTCGAGGTCCTTTTCTGGGTGGGCTGCGCTGGCTCGTACGACGACGCCGGCAAGCGCACCTCGCAGGCGCTGGTCAAGCTGCTGCGCGCCGCCGGCGTGAAGTTCGCGATCCTCGGGCCCGAGGAGCGCTGCACCGGCGACGCCGCGCGCCGTCTGGGCAACGAGTACCTGTTCCAGACCCTGGCGGCCGCTAACGTCGAGACGCTGAACGGGCACGGCGTGAAGCGGATCGTCACCAACTGCCCGCACTGCTTCAACACGCTGGCGCACGAGTACCCCGACTTCGGCGGGCACTACGAGGTCAAGCACGGCACGCAGATGGTCGCCGAGCTGGTGGCGGCCGGGCGGCTGCAGCTGACCGCGGAGGTGCGCCGGGAGTTGACGTTCCACGACCCCTGCTACCTCGGCCGCACGAACGGCGAGTTCGCGGCGCCGCGCACGATCCTGGGCGCGATCCCCGGGCTGACGCTGAAGGAGGCGCCGCTGTCGCACGAGAAGGCGATGTGCTGCGGCGCTGGCGGCGGCCGGATGTGGCTCGAGGAGAAGCTGGGAACGCGCATCAACCAGACCCGGATGCAGCAGCTGCAGCAGTCCGGTGTGACCGACGTCGCGGTGGCGTGCCCGTTCTGCGCCGTGATGGTCGGCAACGCGCAACAGGAGCTCGGCATGGAGAGCGCCCAGACCGTGGACGTGATCACGCTCGCCGCGCAGGCGCTCGCCCGCGATGACCCACGGCCGAACGCCGGGAGCTGACGCTCGCGTGCGGGAAGGCGGGGGGCGCTCGTGCGATCGGTGCGCGAGGAGCGGGGACGGACGGCGCGGCGGGGTGAGAGGCTCGCGGCACTCCTGCTGCGCGCCAAGGGGTACCGGATCGAGGCCCGCAACTGGCGTTGCCCGCTCGGCGAGATCGACATCGTCGCCTGGCACCGCGGCACGCTGGTGTTCGTCGAGGTCAAGGCGCGCACGGGCGGGCGCGCGGGGTCCCCGGAGGAGGCGGTCACGCGCGAGAAGCAGCGCCGCCTGGTCCGGCTCGCGCAGGCGTACATCGGCCGCCGCGCCGAGCCGCCGCCGTGCCGGTTCGACGTGGTGGCGGTCTCGGGTCACGGCTGGCTCCCCGCGGTCCGGCACCTGCGCGGCGCGTTTCGCGCCGACGGGCTGGGATAGCGAAGGGGCCCGCGCGCGCGGGCCCCTCCCAGTGACGGTCGCGCCGGCCGGCTACGGCCGCTCGAGCAGATAGGCGAACCCCATGCCGCCGCCGATGCACATCGTGACGATGCCGCGCTTGGCGTTGCGGCGCTTCATCTCGCCGAGGAGCTTGCAGGTCAGCACCGCGCCGGTCGCGCCGAGCGGGTGACCGGTCGCGATCGCGCCGCCGTTGACGTTGGTCTTCTCGGGGTCGAGACCGAGCTCGCGGGTGCAGTAGACCGACTGGCTGGCGAACGCCTCGTTGATCTCGATGAGGTCGATGTCGGCCAGGGTGAGGCCGGTCTTGGCGAGGAGCTTCGGCACCGCCTTGGCCGGGCCGATCCCCATGACGTCGGGCGGGACGCCCGCGACGGCCCAGCTCTGAACGAACGCCACCGGCTCGAGGCCGAGCTCGGCCGCCTTGGTGTCGGACATGATCACGACGGCGCCGGCGCCGTCGTTGATCTGGGAGGAGTTGCCGGCGGTGACGGTGCCGCGCGGGTCGAACGCCGGCTTGAGCTTGGCGAGCGCCGCGAGGGAGGTGTCGGCGCGCGGGCCCTCGTCGGTGTCGAACTCGAACTCGCGCCAGGCGCCGTTGTCCATGGTGCGCACGTGCAGGGGGACGATCTCGTCCTTGAACTTCCCGGCGGCGATCGCCGCCGCGGCGCGCTGGTGGGAGCGCAGGGCGAACGCGTCCTGCTCCTCGCGGCCGATGCCGAACTGCCGCGCCACCACCTCGGCGGTGGTGCCCATCGAGGCGTAGGCGTTCGGTGTCGCGTCGACGAGCGCCGGGTCGGCGATGATCTTGTTGCCGCCCATCGCCACCATCGACATCGACTCGACGCCGCCGGCGATGATCACGTCGGCGTTGCCGGAGCGGATGACGTCGGCGGCCCAGGCGATCGATTGCGACCCCGAGGAGCAGAAGCGGTTGATCGTGGTGGCCGGGACCTCGACGGGGAAGCCGGCCAGGAGCGAGATCATGCGAGCGACGTTCATCCCCTGCTCGGCTTCCGGCATCGCGCAACCGAGCATGACGTCGTCCACCATCGCGGGCTCGAGCCCGGGCGTGCGCTTGACGAGCGCCTGCAGCATCGGCGCGGCGAACTCCTCCGGCCGGGTGTCCTTGAGGCTGCCCTTCTTGGCCCGGCCGACCGGGGTGCGGGCGTAGGAGACGATCACGGCTTTAGGCATGGGAAGGCTCCCTTCAGTTCCGCAACGGCTTGTTGTTGATCAGCATGTACTGGATCCGCTCGATCGTCTTGGGCTCGCCGAGCAGGGAGAGGAACGCTTCGCGCTCGAGATCGAGGATCGCCTCCTCGGTCACGGGGTTGTTGATGGTCGTGTCGCCGCCGCACAGGATATTGCCGACGTGGGTCGCGATCTTCTCGTCGTGCGAGGAGATCCAGTGCGTGATCTTCATGTTGTGCAGCAGCGTCTGGATGGTGGCGACGCCCTCGCGTCCGGGCAGCAGGAAGCTGCGCGGCAGCGGCGGCCGGTACCCCTCCTCGGCCATCGCGATCGCCATCCGCTTGGCGGTCCACAGCTGCTGGTCGCGGTTCATTTCGACGTGGTCGATCGGCCGCAGGTACTTGAGCTCGCGCGCTTCCTCGGCGGAGGTCCCGACCTTGGCCATGGCGATGTCCTCGAACGCCTTGCGGATGAACGGCAGGTTGGACAGGATCGGCTCGTCGACGCCCTCGAGGACGCGCTGCAGCATGAAGACGTGACCGCCGCCGGCGGGGACCAGGCCGACCCCGACCTCGATCAGGCCCATGTACGTCTCGGCCAGGGCGCAGACGCGGTCGCCCGACATCGTGATCTCGGCGCCGCCGCCGAAGGTGTAGCCGAACGGCGCGGTGACCACGGGCACGCGGGCGTAGCGCAGCCCCATCGTCATCCCCTGGAAGCTCCGGATCATCGTGTCGATCGCCTTCCACTGCTGGCTCATCGCCCCCTCGAGCATCATCAGCAGGTTGGCGCCGGCGCAGAACTGCTCCCCCTGGTGGTGGATCACCAGGCCGCGGAACTCCTTCTCCGCGATACCGATCGCCTTGTGGACGACCTCCATGATCTCGTCGTCGATCGGGTTCATCTTCGGCTGCAGCGCCGAGTGGAACTCGACGCAGGCGACGCCGTCGCCGATGTCCACGAGCGAAGCGCCCTTGTTCTCGAACACCGGCGGCGTGCGCCGCTTGATCTCGCGCAGGACGAGGAAGCTCGCCGGCCTCGGCACCCGCTGGTAGGCCTTGCTGCGCGGGTCGTAGTACTCGCGGCCGTCGAGACCGTCGCGGTAGAACGCCGTCGCGCCGGACGCCAGCATCTCATCGACCCAGGCGGCCGGCTTGACACCCTCGGCTTTCATCCGCTTGACCGTCTCGGCGACGCCGAGCGCGTCCCACGTCTCGAACGGGCCGAGATCCCAGTTGAACCCCCAGGTGAGGCCGTGGTCGATGTCCACGATCGTGTCGGAGATCTCGCCGAGGCGGCGCGAGGAGTAGGCGAGCACGTCGCGGGTCACGCGCCAGGCGAACGCGCCGGCGCGGTCGTCGGCGTTGACCACGGTCTTGATGCGCGCGCCGGCGTCGTGGATCCCCTTGGCCTGCTTGAGCGAAGGCGCGTCGAGCTTGGCCTTCGGGCGGTACTGGCCGGTCTGCCAGTCGAGGGTGAAGTCGACGTTCTCGCCCTTCGGGCCCTTCTCGCGCTTGAAGAAGCCGGCCTTGGTCTTGCGCCCGAGCTGCTTGTTCTCGACCATCTTGGTGACGAACTCGGGGACGACGAACGCGGGCTGGCCCTCGTCGTTGGGACACTCCTCGCGCAGGGTGCGGACGACGTGCACCATGGTGTCGAGGCCGACGAGGTCCACCGTCCCGAACGACGCGCTCTTCGGCCGGCCCGTCGCCGGGCCGGTGATCGCGTCGACCTCGTCCACCTGGTAGCCCATCTCCACCATCGCGTGCACCGTCGCCATCAGGCCGTAGACGCCGATGCGGTTGGCGACGAAGTTGGGCGTGTCCTTGCCGAACACGATCCCCTTGCCGAGGAGGAACTGGCCGTAGTCGCTCATGAACGAGACGATCTCCGGGTCGGTCTCCTCGCCGGCG
>JAJXUY010000144.1 GCA_021782525.1 Acidobacteriota bacterium
TGCAGGAGCTCGAGCGCGGCGACTCGGGGTTGCGCTCGTTCGTCTCGGTGCAGTCGGCCCTCGTGATGCACCCGATCGCCACCTGGGGCTCGCCGGCGCAGAAGGACCGCTGGATCCCGCGCCTCGCCGCGGGCGAAGCGGTCGGCTGCTTCGGCCTCACCGAGCCGGACTTCGGCTCCAACCCCGGGGCGATGCGCACCCGTGCGCGGCGCGACGGAGACGGCTGGGTCCTCGACGGCGAGAAGGCATGGATCACCAACGGCTCGATCGCGGACGTCGCGGTCGTCTGGGCCAAGGACGACGACGGCGTCGTCCGCGGTTTCCTCGTCGAGCGCGGCGCTTTGGGCTTCACCACGGTGGATCACAAGGGCAAGTACTCGCTGCGCGCCGCGGTGACCTCGCAGCTCGTCCTCGCCGACTGCCGCGTCCCCGAGAGCAGCCGCCTCCCCGGCGCCGCCGGCCTCAAGTGCCCGCTCGGCTGCCTCACGCAGGCGCGCTTCGGCATCGCGTGGGGGGCGCTCGGCTCGGCGCTCGCGACGTTCCACGCCGCGCTCGACTACGCCAGGACGCGGGTACAGTTCGGCGGCCGCCCGATCGCGTCCCACCAGATCATCCAGGAGCGCCTCGTCTGGATGGCCAACGAGATCACCAAGGGCCAGCTCATGGTGTGGCGGCTCGGCCGGCTCAAGGACGAGGGGAAGGCGACGTTCGTGCAGGTCTCACAGGCGAAGCGCAACTCGTGCTGGGTGGCGCGCGAGTGCGCGCGCCTGGCGCGGGAGATCCACGGCGCCAACGGGATCGTCAACGAGTTCCCGGTGATGCGCCACATGATGAACATCGAGTCGGTCTACACCTACGAGGGCACGCACGACATGCACACGCTGATCCTCGGGGAGCACCTCACCGGCATCGCGGCGTTCATGCCTCCCGTGGAGAGTCGAGAGTGAAAGGGTAAAGGGCAAGGGGGAAAGAGTAAGGGTAAAGGGTAAAGGGCAAAGGGTAAAGGAAAGACAGGGACGAGTACTCCCCGCCTCTTCTGTCTTCCCTTTCCCCTTTTCCTTTTTCCCTTTTCCCGCCTCTCATTCCCTTTTCCCGCCTCTCAGCGTTTCATGATCGAATCGAGGATCATCATGAACGCCGCCTGCTGCTCCGGCTCGACCTTCTCGATCACGGCGAGGCAGCCGCTGGCGTCGAACCGGTCGTGCAGCTCGGCCGCGGTGTGCGAGGACGAGATGATCACGCGCTTGAGGTTCACCCCGCGCTCGCGCGCCCGCTCGAGCACCGCGGCGCCGTCGAGGTCCGGCATCTCCCAGTCGAGCAGCAGCAGGTGGATGTCGGGGCGCAGGACGGCCAGCGCCGCCTGCGGGTCGGAGTACGTCTCGACCGCGACCCTCTCGCCGTAGCGCCGCTCCAGTAGCCGCCGCCAGAACGCGCACTGCAGCGGCGAGTCGTCGACCACGACGACGCGGCGCGGGCTACCTGCGCTCACGCCTCCACGCCACCTTCCCGCCGACCACGGTGACGGCGGGCCACCCCTTGAGCCGCTGCCCCGCGAACGGCGTGTTGCGCGAACGCGAGCGAAAGCGGTCCGGGTTGACGGTGAGCCGCGCCTCGAGGTCGAGCAACGTGATGTCGGCCGGGCTGCCGACCTTGAGCGTCCCGCCTCCCAGCCGGAACACGCGGGCCGGGTTGCACGACCACAGGGAGACGAAGCGGCGCAGCGGCAGCTTGTGCCTCCGCACCAGCAGGTCGTAGGTGACCGGGACCGCGGTCTCGAGGCCGACGATGCCGAACGGCGCGAGGTCGAACTCGAGCACCTTCTCGTCGGCGTGGTGGGGCGCGTGGTCGGTCGCGAGGCAGTCCACGGTGCCGTCGAGGACCCCGTCGAGCAGCGCGGCGACGTGGTCCTCGCTGCGCAGCGGCGGGTTCATCTTGGTGTCGGTGTCGTACTCCGATTCGGCCACGGCCCGGTCGGTGAGCGCGAGGTGGTGCGGCGTGACCTCACAGGTGACCGCGACGCCCTTGCCCTTGGCGTCGCGCACGCGATCGAGCCCGCCGCGCGTCGACAGGTGCGCCACGTGGAGACGGCCGCCGGTCAGCTCGGCGAGCAGCACGTCGCGCGCCACGGCGACTTCCTCGGCCGCGGCCGGGATGCCGCGCAGCCCGAGGCGGGTCGCCACCGCCCCCTCGTGCATCACGCCCTTGCCCGCGAGGTCGGGATCCTCGCAGTGGTCCACGATCGGCACGTCGAACAGCTGCGCGTACTCGAGGGCACGGCGCATCAGGTAGGCGTTGCGCACCGGCTTGCCGTCGTCCGAGAACGCGACCGCCCCCGAGCGCGCCATCTCGCCGATCTCCGCCAGCTCCTCACCCTGGAGCCCCTTCGAGACGGCGCCGATCGGGTACACGCGCGCGAGCCCGGCCTCGGCGCCGCGGCCGCGGATGAACTCGGTCACCGCCGCCGTGTCGTTCACCGGTTGCGTGTTCGGCATGCAGCAGACGGCGGTGAAGCCGCCCGCCACCGCGGCCGCGCTCCCCGTCGCGATCGTCTCCTTGTACTCGAACCCCGGCTCGCGCAGGTGGGTGTGGACGTCCACGAACCCCGGCGCGACCACGAGACCGGTGGCGTCCAGCACCTCGGCCTCGCGATCGTCGATCCGCTCCGCCAGGCGCGCCACCTTGCCGTCGACGATCAGGACCCAGAGCCCCTCGTCCAGGCGCTGGCTCGGGTCCACCACCCGCCCGTGCTTAATCAGCAGTCGGCTCACCGTGTCCTCCAGCCAGCAGGTAGAGCACCGCCATCCGCACCGCCACCCCGTTGGTCACCTGCTCCAGGATCACCGACTGCGGCCCGTCCGCGACCCTGGAGTCGATCTCCACCCCGCGGTTCATCGGGCCCGGGTGCATCACCAGGCAGTCCTTCCTCGCCAGCTTCAGCCGCTCCGGCGTGAGGGCGAAGAAGTCGTAGTACTCGCGCACCGTCGGGAAGTTCATCCGACCCTGCCGCTCGAGCTGGATGCGCAGCATCATCACGACGTCGGCCCCGGCGATCGCGTCCTCGATCCGGCGGTGGACCTCGCACCCGAGGGCCTCGATGCCGACCGGGACCATGCTCGCCGGCGCCGCCACGCGCACCTTCGCTCCCATGCGCGAGAGCAACAGCACGTTCGAGCGCACCACGCGCGAGTGCTGCAGGTCGCCGACGATCGCCACCACCTGTCCCTCGAGCGTGCCGCGATGCAGCCGCATCGTGAGCGCGTCGAGCAGCGCCTGCGTCGGATGCTCGTGCGCGCCGTCGCCGGCGTTGATCACCGACGACTTGAGGATGCGCGCGAGCTGATGCGGCGCGCCGGCGTGGACGTGCCGGATGACGATGAAGTCCGGCTGCATCGCCTCGAGGTTGAGCGCCGTGTCCACCAGCGTCTCGCCCTTGCTCACCGAGGACGCCGCCGCCGAGAAGCTGAGGGAGTCGGCGGACAGCCGCTTCTCGGCGACCTCGAACGAGAAGCGGGTGCGCGTCGAGGCTTCCATGAACAAGTTCACCACGGTCTTGCCGCGCAGCGCGGGGACCTTCTTGATCGGCCTCGCCGCGATCTCGCGCATCTGGTCCGCGGTGTCGAGGATGAGCTGGATCTCGCCCGCCGAGAGCGGGTCGATCCCGACCAGGTCCTTGCGGCGCAGGCGCGCCGCCGGTTGCACGCTCATCCGGCCACCTCCTTTTCCAGCCACACGCCCTCTTCCCCGTCGCACTCGCGGACGCGGACCTGGACGTCCTCGCTGTGCGCGGTCGGCACTGTGCGCCCCACGAAGTCGGCCGCGATCGGCAGTTCACGGTGGCCGCGGTCGACGAGCACCGCGAGACGGATGGCGCGCGGCCGGCCGTAGTCCATCAACGTGTCGAGCGCCGCGCGCACCGTCCGGCCGGTGTAGAGGACGTCGTCGACGAGGCAGACGACCTTGTCGTCGACCGACACCGGCAGCTCCGTCGCGCGCAGGACCGGTTGCTGGTGCGCCGCGCGCCAGGGACCGACGTCGTCCCGGTAGAGGGCGATGTCGAGGGCGCCGACCGGCGGCTCGTGGCCGGTCGCTGCCCCGATCATCCCGGCCAGGCGGTGCGCCAGCGGAACGCCCCGGGTTTGCACCCCGACCAGGTAGAGCAGCTTCTCGTCCCCCACGCGCTCGATCAGCTCCGCGGCCATCCGTTCCAGCGCGCGGGACACTCCGCGCGTGTCGAGGACCTGCACCCTAGTCATGGGGCCTCCTTGGGGACTCGGGAACCGGCTCGCATCGGGGCCTCATCGTAACACACGGCGCTACCCGGCCGCGCCCGAGTTGCGCTACCATCGCAGAAGGAGGGGGTAGAAGATGAGAACTGTACTTTCTTGTCTCGCCCTGCTACTCGTCGCGGGCGCGGCTGCGGCCGCCGCCGGAGAGACGCCCGCCGCCACCGCCGCCGTGTGCAAGGCGATCGAGAACAACGTCTGCGAGGGAGCGGCGTTCCGGTTCCCCGCCAACGTCGGCAAGCTGTGGGGTTTCTCGCAAGTCAGCCACGTTTCCGACAAGATCGTTCACGTCTGGTTCTACCGCGACCGCGAGCTCGGGCACGTCGACCTGCCCGTCAAGGCGGACCACTGGCGCACGTGGTCCAACATCACGGTTTCCAGCAACATGACCGGCCCGTGGCGGCTCGAGGTCCGCGACGCCAGCGGCAAGCTGCTCGCCTCCTACAAATTCACGATCGAGTAGCTGCGCGCGCCTCGGGCGCGAACTCGAGCGCGATGGCACCGAGTACCAGCACCGCGCCCGGCACCACGTGGAGAGGCGGTGCCTCGCCGAGGAACGCCCACGTCAGGAGCGAGGCGACGACCGGCTCGAACAGCACGGCGAGGTTGACGCGGTACGCCTGGGTGTGAGCCAGCGCCCAGTTGAGGAGCGTGTGCCCGACCAGGGTGGGCACCGCGGCCATCGCCAGCAGCGGCAGCCACGCCGCCGCCGTCGCCGGCCACGGCTTCACGCCGAGGACCGCGACCGCCGCGATCAACGTGAGCGCGGCCCCGCCGTACACCACGCCGAGGTAGCGCAGCAACGGGACGTCGGCGCGCAGTTTCTTGCCGACAATCAGGTACCCCGCCATGCAACCGGCGGCGGCGAACGCCATGACGTCCCCGAGCACCGCGTGCCGCGCGAAGGTGACATCGCCGCCCGCTATGATCCCGACGCCGACCAGGGCGACCGCAACGCTCGCGAGGTTGCGGCCGCC
>JAJXUY010000145.1 GCA_021782525.1 Acidobacteriota bacterium
TGCGCATCTCCGACACCTCGTCGCTGCTCTTCGACGGCTGCCGCCTGCCCGCCGGCGCGCTCCTCGGGCGGGAGGGCGAGGGGTTCGTCCAGGCGATGAAGGTCCTCGACGGCGGCCGCATCTCGATCGCCGCCCTCGGGGTCGGGATCGCGCAAGGCGGCCTCGACGCCGCGCTGGCGTACGCGAAGCAGCGCGAGCAGTTCGGCCGTCCGATCGCGCACTTCCAGGCGATCCAGCTCAAGCTCGCCGATATGGCCACGGCCGTCGCCGCGGCGCGGCTGCTCACCGAGAGCGCGGCGGACGCCAAGGACGCGGGGGAGAAGGTCACGCTGCTCTCGGCTCAGGCGAAGCTCTTCGCCTCCGAGACGGCCGTCAAGGTGTGCGAGGAGGCGGTGCAGATCCACGGCGGTTACGGCTACATCAAGGACTACCCGGTGGAGAAGTTCTGGCGCGACAGCAAGCTGTGCACGATCGGCGAGGGCACGAGCGAGATCCAGCGCCTCGTCATCGCCCGCGAGCTGCTGGCGGGGTGAGGGCCGGCTGTGGCGATCGACCCGGACGGCGTGACCGGCGGCGAGGCGCGGAGCCTCGGGCGGGCGCTGACGCTGGTCGAGCGCGGCGGGCCGGAGGCCGAGGCGCTCCTGGCGACGCTCAAGGGCCGGCTGGGGCACGCCCGCACGGTCGGGATCACCGGGGCCCCGGGGGTGGGGAAGAGCACCCTGGCGCAGGCGCTCGGCAGCGAGATGCTCGCCACCGGCGCGCGGATCGCGGTGCTGGCGGTCGACCCTTCCAGCCCGTTCTCCGGCGGGGCGCTGCTCGGCGATCGGGTCCGCATGCCGGAGTTCCTCGCGCGCGGCGGTTTCGTGCGTTCGATGGCCACGCGTGGCGCGCTCGGCGGGCTGGCGGTGGCCGCCTCGGACGCCATCGACGTCCTCGACGCGGCCGGTTTCGACTGGGTCCTGGTGGAGACGGTCGGCGTCGGCCAGGACGAGGTCGAAATCGCGGGCGAGGTCGAAACGGTCGTGCTCGTCACCATGGCCGGGCAAGGGGACGAGGTACAGGCGGCCAAGGCCGGCGTGATGGAGATCGCCGACGTCTTCGTCGTGAACAAGGCCGACCTCCCCGGCGCCGAGCTCCAGGCGGCGGCGATCGAGGGTGCGCTCGAGCTGGGGCCGCCGCAGCCGTGGCGGCCTCCGGTCGTGCTCGCCTCGGCCGCCACCGGGGACGGCATGGCCGCGGTCGTCGAAGCGATCGCGGGGCATCGGCGCTTCCTCGAAGCGGCGGGCCGGCGGGAAGAGCTGCGCCGGCGGCGCGCGCGGCGCCGGGTGGAACGGCTGGTGGCGGCGCTCGTGCGCGAGCGGATCGGCGGAGCGCACCGCGCCGAGTTCGCGGCCGCCCTCGACGCGGTCGGGCGAGGGGCGATCGACCCGTACGCGGCGGCGCGGCGGCTCGTGGCCGGGATCTGCGGAGGGAAGCCGTGAACGTGCTCGACCACGTCGGCATCGCGGTCGCGTCGCTCGACCGGCGGTTGGCTCTGTACCGGGCGCTGGGCCTCGAGGTCACCGGCGTCGAGGAGGTTGCCTCCGAGCGGGTGAGGGTCGCGTTCCTGCCGCTCGAGGGCACCAGCGTGGAGCTCCTCGAGCCGACCTCCCCCGACTCGCCGGTCGCCGAGTTCATCGCCAGGCGGGGCGAGGGGCTGCACCACATCTGCTTCCGCGTCCCCGACATCCGGACGGCGATGGCGACGCTCGCGGCCGCAGGGTTCGAGCTGTTGTCGTCCGAGCCCAGGCGCGGGGCGCACTGCCGCCTCGTGTGCTTCGTCCACCCGCGCTCGACGGGAGGCGTTCTGATCGAGCTGTCGCAGCCGGAGGCGTGACGGCGGTGGAAACGGGAGCTCTGGTCGTCGTCAGCTGTTGCGGCCCGCGGGAGAAGCTCTGGGGCGTGCTCCTCGCCCTCACCCCCGCGGGCGCCACCGTGCGCGGGGTGCGGCTCGAAGCGTTCGAGGAGTGGCTGCGGGGGCACACGCGCGGCGAGGCGGCCGCGATCGGCCCGGCCACGGTGTTCTTCCCCGCCCACCGCGTCGAACGGATCGAGCTCGACGAGAGCAGCGCGGCGGTCGAGGGGTTCGGCGACCGGTTCCGGCGCCTCGCGCGCGGCGACCCGCGCGAGGCGGTGCTCGGCGCCGGTTAGGGCTTCGCCTCCCGCCGCTGCAGGTAGGCGACGTGGGCCGCGAGGGCGTGCAGGAGCGCCAGCTCGCGCCGGCTCGGGACGGTGCGGCCGAGCCACCGCCTGAGCTGGTCGCCGACGCGGGCGGGGTTGTGCGGGTCGAGGAAGCCGGAGGCGAGCAGGACCTCCTCCAGGTGGGCCATCGCCGAGCCGAACTCGGCGTGCTCGGCCGGCCCGTCCATCGGATCGGGCGGCGCCGGGAGTGCACGCCCGAGACCGGCCAGCGAGGCCAGCACGATCGCCACGGCCTGCGCCAGGTTGAGGACGGGGAACGCGGGATCGGTCGGGACCGTGAGCGTCGTGTGACAGAGGCGTAGCTCGTCGAGCGACAAGCCGCCGCGCTCGGAGCCGAACACCAGCGCGACGCGTCCGGCCCCGCAGCCGGCGAGGCTCGCCGCGACCTCCGCCGGGGTGCGCAGCGCGCGCGGGTCGCGGCGACGCGCCGACGTCGTCGCGACCGCGACCTCGGCGTCGGCCACCGCGTCGGCGAGCGACGCGACCGTCGCCAGCTGGACGAGCGCCACCGCTCCCAGCGCCATGCGAACGAAGTCGGGGTCGTCGTCGAGCGAGCAGACCGGGTCGACGAGGACGAGCTCGCGCACGCCGAAGTTCGCGGCGACGCGGACCGCCGCGCCGACGTTCCCCGCGTAGCGCGGTCGCACGAGGACGACCCGGAAGTTGGGGACCGCGGCGTCCGGCCGCGCGTCAGCCTTCCGCCGAGGCGACATTCGGCCACCCCTCCTGCTGCTCGAGCTTCTGCAACGCGAGCAGGTGCGCGTAGCGCCCGCCGAGCGCCGCGAGCTCGGCGGGCGTGCCGGTCTCGAGGACCCGGCCGCGCTCGAGCACGCAGACGCGGTCGCACAGCTCGGCGGCGGCGAGGCGATGGGTGGCGAACAGCACGGTGGTCTGCGGCAGCGCCCCCAGGATCGCGCGTTCGGTCTGGGTGTCCACCGCCGACAGGCAGTCGTCGAGCAGCAGCAGCCGCGGGCGGGTGATGATGGCGCGGGCGATCGCGACGCGCTGCCGCTGGCCGCCGGACAGCGTCACCCCGCGCTCGCCGACGACGGTGGCGAGCCCTTCGGGGAAGCGCTCGAGGTCGTCGGCCAGCCCGGCGGCGACGGCCGCCGCGAGCACGTCGGCGTCGCCGGCGTCGGGGCGGGCGAGGGCGATGTTCTCCCGCAGCGTTGCCGAGAACAGGAAGCTTCCCTGCGGCACGAGCGCCACGTCGCGGCGCAGCGACCCGATCGGCAAGGCGCGCACGTCGGCGCCGTCGAGCAGCACGGCGCCGGGCGCCGGCTCGAGCAGCCGCGGCACCAGGGTGAGGAGCGTGGACTTGCCGCTACCGACGCCGCCGACGACGGCCAGACGCTCGCCGGGGGCGACGGTCAGCGAGACGCCCGCGACCGCGTCGGCCGTCGCTCCCGGGTAGGCGAACGTCAGATCGCGGAGCTCGAGGGCGGCCGGTCCGAGAAGCACGGCGCTCGGAGCCGCGCCGGCGATCTCGGGCAGCGGCGTCTCGGCGAACAGCGCTTCGATGCGCGCCATCGAGGCGGCGCCGCGCTGCAGCAGGTTCGCGACCCAGCCGACCGCGATCATCGGCCAGGTCAGGCGACCGAGGTAGAGGTTGAACTCGACGAACTGGCCGAGGGTGATCGTGCCGTGACGGACCGCGTTTCCCCCGACGCCGAGGACGGCGACGAACGCCACGCCGATGAGCGCCTGGAGCAGCGGGTGGAACATCGCGGAGACCCGGATCAGCCGCGCGCCCGCCGCGACGTAGGCCTGGTTGCGCGCCTCCATCTCGGCTTGCTCGGCAGCTTCGCAGTTGTACGCGCGCAGCACCCGCAGGCCGACGAGGTGCTCCTGCAGCCGCGCCGTGTAGCGCGACAGCGCCTCCTGGGACTGGCCCCAGCGCAGGTGGATCCGGGTGCCGAAGTAGCTCGTCGCCCCGGCCACCAGCGGAAGCACGGCGAGCGAAAGCAGCGTCAGAGGCAGGTGGATGCGCGCCATCAGGACCGTGCTGACGGCGAGGACGGTGACGGTGTTGATGGCGTACATCAGGGCGGGACCGACCGCCATGCGCACGGCCCCGATGTCGCTCACGGCGCGGGTCAGCAGGTCGCCGACGCGTTCGCGCATGTAGAACGCGGGCGGCAGGCGGAGCAGATGGTCGTAGAGGTCGGTGCGCAGGCGGTGCTCGATGTGGCGGGAGACGGACACCATCAGCTGGCGCTGGGCGAAGAGGAAGAAGCCGGCCGCCAAAGCCACGCCGACCAGCTCGCCGCCGTAGCGCCACACGGAGGAGATCGGCGCCCCTCTGGTCAAGGCGTCGATGGCGCGGCGGACGATCCCCGGGGCGAGCAGCCCGATCGGGCCGGAGGCGAGCACGCAGATGCAGCCAAGGACCGTGGCGGCCGCGTGCTCGCGGTAGTACGGCCCGATACGGCGAAAGACGCGAAGGATCCTCACGCGGGCAGCCTAACATGGGCCGGCCGCTGGCCTTCGGGCCGGGGCGGCATCCGTGGCAGAATGCGGCCGTGGGCGAACGGTCGTGGTACGTGGGCGGCCGCGGCATCGGGCTGTTGCTTCGCGTGTGGCGCCTGTCGGTGCGCATCGAGGTGCGTCACCGCGAGATCCTGCGCACGCCGTACGTCCTCGCGCTGTGGCACGGCCGCATCATCGGGTCGCTGATGGCCAACTTCGACCGCGGAGCGGTGGCGATGGCGTCGCGCTCCAACGACGGTGCCCTCGCCGCGGGCATCCTGGAAGGGGTCGGCATCCACGTGGCGCGCGGCTCGTCGTCGCTGGGCGGGCGCGAGGCCCTGGACGAGATGGAGGCGATGGTGCGGGGCGGCCTGCCGTTCGCCGCGCTGACCGTAGACGGCCCGCGCGGGCCGTGGCGCAAGCTCAAGCCGGGCGTGATCGCCCTCGCCCGGCACCTCGACCTGCCGCTCTACGCCGTCACCTTCACCTGCCGGCGCCCGCGCATCCTGAAGACCTGGGACCACATGATCGTCCCGCGCCCTTTCTCCC
>JAJXUY010000146.1 GCA_021782525.1 Acidobacteriota bacterium
GATCTCGGTGGTGACCTCGGTGATCGACAACCTGGTCAAGGGCGCCGCCGGCGGCGGGGTGCAGTGGATGAACCGCCTGCTCGGGTTCGAGGAGAGTACCGGCCTCAACCTGGCCGGGATCGGCTGGCACTGAGCGATAAAGGGATCGATGACGGAGGCGAACCAACCCGGGGCCTCGGCGCTGCTCGACGTGTTCGACCAGATCGCCCTGCGCCCCGTGCGCGGCGAGGGCGCGACCCTGTTCACCGCGAGCGGCGAGCGCTACCTCGACTTCTACGGCGGCCACGCCGTCGCGCTGCTCGGCTACGGCCACCCGGCGTTGGTCGCGGCGCTCGACCGCCAGGCGCGGACGCTCTTCTTTCAGTCGAACGTCGTGCCGCTCGACGTGCGCGAACGGGCGGCGGCGAGCCTGGTGCGCTTCGGCCCGCCCGGCTTGACGCGGGCGTTTTTCGTCAACTCCGGCGCGGAGGCGAACGAGAACGCGCTGCGCATCGCGTTCGCCGCCACCGGCCGGGGGCGCGTCGTCGCGGTGGAGGGCGCCTTCCACGGCCGCACGGCGGCCGCCGGCGCGGTGACCGCCGGGCACGAGCGCTGGTACGGCTTCCCGTCGCAACCGTTCGCGGTGAGCTGGGTGCCGTTCGACGACGCCGCGGCGCTCGCCGCCGCGGTGACCGGCGACGTCGCGGCCGTGATCGTCGAGCCGGTGCAGGGGGTCGCCGGGGCGCGGGCGCTGTCGCGTGGGTTCCTGGCCGCGGCGCGGGAGACCGCAACGGCGGCCGGCGCGCTGCTGGTCTTCGACGAGGTGCAGTGCGGCATGGGGCGGACGGGACACCCGTTCGCGGCGCAGGCGCACGGCATCCTCCCCGACCTGCTCACCACCGCGAAGGGGCTCGCCGGCGGCTTTCCGGCCGGGGCCGTCCTCGTCGGGGAGGGGCTGGCGGCCGGGATCCGCAAGGGCGCCCTCGGCACCACGTTCGGCGGCGGGCCGCTGGCGATGGCGCTGGTCGAGGCCGTGATCGCGACGATCGAGCGTGACGGGTTGCTTGAGCGCGTCCGCCGCCTGTCGGCGCGGCTGCAACGGGAGTGCGTGACCGGCCCGGTCACGGCGGTGCAGGGGATGGGGTTCCTCCTCGGCCTGCGCACCGCCCCCCCCGCCAAGGAGGTGCTCGCGCGGCTGCGCGAGCGGCGGATCCTCGCCGGCGGCAGCGCCGATGCGCACGTGGTCCGCCTGCTGCCGCCGCTGATCCTGGAGGACGCGCACGTCGACGAGCTGGTGGCTGCGCTCAAGGAGATGAACGGATGAAGAGCTTCCTCGACCTCGACGACCTCTCCGCCGACCGCCTCGAGGCGGTGCTCGCCCGCGCCGGCGAGCTGGAGCGCCGGCCGCTCTCCGACGCGCTGCGCGGGCGCATCGTGGCGCTCCTGTTCATGAACCCGTCGCTGCGCACGCTGGCCTCGATGCAGGCCGGCGTCGCCCAGCTCGGCGGCACCTCGTTCGTGATCGCGCCCGGTCAGGGCTCGTGGCAGCTCGAGACCCGCGACGGCGTCGTGATGGACGGCGACGCGGCCGAGCACGTGCGCGAGGCGATCCCGGTGCTGGCGCAGTACGCGGACGCGCTCGCGGTGCGCTGCTTCGCGCGCGGCAAGGAGCTCGGCGAGGATCTCGCCGACGGCGTGATCCGCGCGATGGCGGCGCTCTCGCCGGTGCCGTTCGTCAACCTGGAGTCGGCCGCGTCGCACCCGTGCCAGGTGCTGGCCGACTGGAAGACGCTCGACGACCTCGAGGTCCCCCGCCACGGCGGCCGCTTCGTGCTGTCGTGGGTGTGGCACCCGCGGCCGCTGCCGTACGCGGTGCCGGCCTCGGCGCTGGCGATGGCGGCGCGGCGCGGGATGCAGGTGACGGTCCTGCGGCCGGAGGGGTACGGGCTCCCCGAGTCGGTCATGGCGCGCGCCCGGGCCTGGGCGGCGCGCAGCGGCGGCAGCGTCACCGAGAGCTCCGACCGTGAGGCCGCGATGACCGGCGCCCACGTCGTCTACGCCAAGTCGTGGGCGGCGCCGGCGTTCTACGGCCGCCCGGCCGAGGAGGCGCCGGTGCGCGCCGGGTTGCGCGAGTGGTGCGTGTCGGAGGCGTGGTACCGGAGCGCGGCGCCCGGGGCCCGCTTCATGCACTGCCTGCCGGTGCGGCGCAACGTGAAGGTGACCGACGAGGTGCTCGATGGGCCGCGCAGCGTCGTCGTGCGCCAGGCCGGCAACCGGCTGCACGCGCAGAAGGCGCTGCTGCTCGAGATGCTGGCCGGGGAGGGGGCATGACCGGACCGTTCGACCGCGAGGCTGCAATGGCGGGCCTGACCCGCGCGCTGCCGTACATCCGGCTGTACAAGGGGCGCGTGTTCGTGATCAAGCTGGGCGGCGCCGCGAGCACCGACGCCGCGGTGCTGCGGCGGCTGGCCGAGCAGGTCAACGTCCTGCGCGAGGTCGGCATCCGCGTCGTGCTCGTGCACGGGGGCGGGCCGCAGTCCACCGCGCTCGCGAGCCGCCTGGGGGTCGCGACGCGCTTCGTCGGCGGCCGCCGGGTGACCTCGCCGGAGGCGCTCGAGGCCGTCGTGATGACGCTCAACGGCACGGTGAGCACCGCGGTGCTGGCGGCGTGCCGCGCGGTCCACCTCCCGGCGATCGGGGTGTCGGGCGTGGACGCCGCCCTGGTGCGGGCGGCGCGCCGGCCCCCGGTGGAGGTCGAGGACGGGGGGCAGCGCGAGGTCGTGGACTACGGCGAGGTCGGCGACATCACCGGCGTCGACGCGGCGGTGCTGCTGCGCCTGCTCGACGCCGGGTACGTCCCGGTCGTGAGCCCGCTCGCCGCGGACGACGACGGCCGCGTCCTCAACGTCAACGCCGACACCGTGGCGGCGAGCCTCGCCTGCGCCCTCGACGCCGAAAAGCTGCTCTTCCTCACCGAGACGCCGGGGATCCTCGAGGACCGCGCCGACAAGGCCTCGATGATCTCCTGCGCCGACCTCGCGCTGCTCGCCGCGATGGAGGCCCGCGGCGCCTTGGCGGGCGGCATGCTGCCCAAGGTCAACGCGGCGCGCGCGGCGCTCGCCGGCGGCGTGCGCCGGGTGCACATCGTCGGCTACCAGCCCAACCACGCCCTGCTCATGGAGGTGTTCACCAACGAGGGGGCGGGGACGCTGATCGTCCGCGACCTCGCCGAGCTGCCGGCGGCGGAGCAAGGCGAGGCCGCGCCGTGACCGACGCCGAGCTCCTCGCGCTCCACCGCGAGATGGTGGCGATCCCGTCGCCGTCGGGCGGGGAGGGGCCGCTCGCCGACTTCGTGGCCGGGTTCCTCGCGGCGCACGGCGTCGCCGCCGAGCGGTTCGAGAACTCGGTGTTCGCGGTCGCCGGGCGCGGTCCGGCCGTGTGCTTCAACTCGCACCTCGACACCGTACCGGCATCGCCCGCGTGGACCCGCCCGCCACACCGCCCCGACGTCGAGAACGGCCGCGTCTACGGCCTCGGCAGCAACGACGCCAAGGGCGCCGCGGCGGCGATGACGGCGGCGTTCCTGCGCCTGGCCGCGCGGGGCGCCGCGCTCGACGTCCGCGTCGTGCTCGCGCTCGCCGCCGAGGAGGAAGTCGGCAGCAAGGGAACGGAGCGCCTCCTCCCCGAGCTGGCGCGGCGCGGTCTGCGGCCCGCCGCCGCGGTCGTCGGCGAGCCGACCGGCCTCGACGTCGCGACGGCGCAGAAGGGGCTGGTGGTGCTCGAGCTGGTCGCGACGGGGCAGGCGTGCCACGCCGCCCACGGCCGCGCGCTCGGCGCAGCCAACGCGCTGCGCACGCTCGCCCGCGACCTCGTCGCCCTCGACGCGGTGGAGCTCGGCCCCGCCCACCCCCGGCTCGGACCGGTCACGCTCGAGCCGACGATGGCCCGCGGCGGCACGGCCCGCAACGTGATCCCGGCCGAGGCTTCGTGCATCCTCGACGTGCGCGTCAACCCCGAGCCGGCGCCGGAGGAGATCGTGGCGCGCCTGCGCTCGGCGGTGAGCGGCGAGCTGCGGGTGGCCAGCAACCGGCTGCGTCCCTACGAGATCGCCGAGGACCACCCGCTGGTGCGCGCGGCGCTGGCGGCGCGCCCGGGGGCGCGGACGTTCGCTTCTCGCGGCCTGTCGGACCTGGTGTTCTTCACCGGGATCCCGGGGATCAAGGTGGGCCCCGGCCGCAGCGAGCGCTCGCACACCCCCGACGAGTACATCCTCGAGGAGGAGGTGGTCGAGGGCGCCCGCTTCTACGAGCGGCTCGCGCTCGACGGCCGCTCGTTCCTCGGCGAGGGGAGGGCCGCATGACGAGGCTGTGGGACCGCGACGAGCCGCTCGACCGGCTCGTGCTCGAGTTCACCGCCGGCGAGGACCACGCCCTCGACGACCGGCTAGTCGCGTACGACGTGCGCGCCTCGGCCGCGCACGCCGAGATGCTGGCTGCCGCCGGGTTCCTCGGCGAGGCCGACCACGCCGCGCTGCAGCGCGCGCTCGCCGAAATCGGCGCCGCGCACGCGCGCGGCGAGTGGTGGGTCGCGCTCGAGGAAGAGGACGGACACACGGCGCTGGAGAACCGCCTGACGGCGGCCGTGGGGGAGGCGGGGGCGCGCATCCACCTCGGCCGCTCGCGCAACGACCAGGTGCTCGCCGCGCTGCGGCTCTGGCTCAAGGACGAGCTGGCGGTACTCGCGGGCGCCGCGGGAGAGGTCGCGGCGGCGCTCGACGGGATCGCCGAGCGTCGCGGCGCCCTCGTGATGCCGGGGTACACGCACATGCAGCGCGCGATGCCGACGACGCTCGGCGCCTGGGCCGGGGCGTACGCCGGCGAGCTGCGCGACGACGCCGAGGGGTTGCTCACCGCGCGCCGGCGCGCCGACCGCAACCCGCTCGGCTCGGCGGCGGGGTACGGCGTGCCGGTGCTCTCGCTCGACCGCTCACGGACGACCCGCGCGCTCGGCTTCGCGGCCGCGCACGAGCCGGTCACCGCGGTGCAGCTGTCGCGCGGCAAGGCGGAAGCCGGCGCGCTGTTCGAGGCGGCGTTGCTGGCGCAGGACCTCGGGCGTCTGGCAGCCGACCTCTGCCTGTTCGCGACCGCCGAGTTCGGCTTCGTCACGCTGCCGGCCGAGCTCACGACCGGTTCCTCGATGCTGCCGCAAAAGCGCAACCCCGACCTGTTCGAGCTGGTGCGCGGGCGCTCCGGCGAGGCGGCGGCGGCGCT
>JAJXUY010000147.1 GCA_021782525.1 Acidobacteriota bacterium
GGGCAGCCGTTCTCCGGTGAGCGCCGAGATCGCCGTCGTGGCGGCGTACGCATGCCTGGCCGCGTAGAAGGCGGTGCGCTCGTCGAGGCGAGCGCGGACACCGGGGAGGTCCACCTTGTTGGCGACCAGGACGGCCGGAGCCGTCACGCCGTCGAGCAGCCCGACGACGAACTCCTCGCCCGCCCCCGGGTCGGCGCTGGCGTCGAACAGCTGCAGGATCACGTCCACCTCGGCCAGGGTGTCGCGCAACGCATGCATCATCTGGACGTTGAGGCGGTGGAGCGGGCGGTGAACCCCGGGGAGGTCGAAGAACACGGCCTGGCCGCGCGCCTCGGTGAGGACGCCCGTGATGCGGTGGCGCGTCGTCTGCGGCGTGGCCGAGACGATCGCCACCTTCTCGCCGAGCAGGGCGTTGACGAGCGTGCTCTTGCCCGCGTTGGGGCGGCCGAGCAGGGCGATCGTGCCGGAGCGGCTCACGCGCCGCCCTCGGGCCGCCGGATCCGCACGCGGCGCAACCGCCGGCGGTCGACCTCGACCACCTCGAGTTCCAGACCGGCCCAGCGTGTCCGCTCCCCGGGCCGCGGGAGGTGGCCGAGGCGGTCGAGCACCAGACCCGCGACCGAGTCGAACCCCACCTCGCCGACCTCGACGCCGAACAGGTCCTCGAGCACCTCGACGTGCGCCGCACCGTCGACGAGGAAGACGCCCTCGCCCTCCTCCACGACCTCCGGCAGCTCGCGCTGGTGCTCGTCCTGGATCTCCCCGACGATCTCCTCGAGGATGTCCTCCAGCGTCACGATTCCGGCGGTGCCGCCGTACTCGTCGACCACCACCGCCATCTGCTGGTGCGCCGTCTGGAACTCCCGCAGCAGCTCGCGTGAAGGCTTCGTCTCGGGCACCAGGAGGACCGGGCGCAGCAGCGCCGAGGCGGCGACCGACGTCCCGTTCGCCACCGCCCTGAGCACGTCCTTGACGTGCACAACGCCCTCGATCCGATCCAGCGTCTCGCGGTAGACCGGGATGCGCGTGAACATCGAGTCGGCGAACGCCCGCTCGACCTCGGCGAACTCCGCGCTCACCGGCAGCGCCACCACGTCGGTGCGCGGGGTCATGATCTCGCGCACGACCGTGTCGGACAGCTCGACGATCGAGGCGACCAGCTCGGCGTCCTCCTTCTCGAGGATCCCGGCCTCCTCGCCGGCGCCGATGAACGCCTGCACCTCGTGCTCGTCCACCTCCTCGTCGTCCCCCGCCGCGGCCGGCTCCTCGCCGTCTTCGAGCCGGACCAGGACCCGCAGGAACGCGGTCCACGGCCGGATCGCGATCAGCGTCGCGAGCGCGACGGGCTCCACCCTCGCGCCGCGGGCGGCGACCAGGCCCACCGCGAGCGCCGCCAGCCATCCCGCGGCGAGAACGGCGATCAGCGTCCCTTGCCCGGCTCCCGCGAGCCGCCCGGCGCGGACAGTCACGAGCGAGAACAGCACCAGGACCAGCCCGGTGCCCGCCTGCAGGAAGACGATCACGCTCGCCTGCGCGTCGGAGCGGCGGGGGAGGCCCGGCAGCAGGCCGGCTCGCTGCACGAGCAGGCCGCCGAGCTGGATCGCCCCGAGGCGCACCACCGCCAGCATCCCGGTCGCGGCGAGGACCAGCAGCACGAGCAGGCCCAGCGCCGCCAGCACCGCGGTCACCGGGTTCGCCCACCAGGCGGCCAGCGCCGTCATCCGATCAGCTCCCGCCGCAGCCGCGCCTCAAGCGCCGCCATCTCGCCGCCGTCGCTCTCGTGATCCCAGCCGCAGAGGTGGACGACCGCGTGCAGCAGCAACGTTGCGAGCTCGCGCTCGAGCGTCACGCCCGCCTCGTCGGCCTGGCGCCGGGCGGTTTCCAGCGAGATCGCCACGTCGCCGAGGTAGATCGGGCCGTCCGGCTGCGCGAAGCCGGCCGGGAACGAGAGCACGTCGGTGGGGGCGTCCTTGCCGCGGAAGTGACGGTTGAGCGTCCGGATCGTGGCGTCGTCGCAGACGAGGACGCCGACCTCGACCGGCCCGGCGCCGAGGCGCTCGAGCGCTGCGACCGTCAGACGCCGCAACGCCGCGGTCGGTTGCCCGCCCGGCCGCAGCTGCCAGCGGAAGCGTACGTGCGCGCTAGCCACGGCGCTTCCGGTTGAAGTCGAACCCCGGGTAGTCGATCCGCTGGTGGAACGCGTTGGTGAGCACCCAGAAGAACGCGGCTCCGATCCGCTCGATGTCCTTGAGCGTGAGCTCGCACTCGTCGAGCTGGCCGTCCTCGAGGATGTTCTTGACCATCTGGTCGATCATCGACTGGATCCGCCCCGGCGTGGCCTCCGACAGCGTCCGGCTTCCCGCCTCGACGGCGTCGGCGAGCATGAGGATCCCCATCTCCTTGCTGCGCGGGCGCGGGCCCGGGTAGCGGAACTCGGTCTCTTGCACCTCGCCGTGGTCGGGATCCTCCTTCGCCTTGGCCTGCGAGTAGAAGTAGCGGATCAGCTTGGTCCCGTGGTGCGTCGTGATCGCGTCCTGGATCGGCTCCGGCAGCCTGTACTCCCGCGCGAGCTCGAGACCGGCCTTGACGTGGTTCGAGACCACCAGCGCCGACATCCACGGCGTCAGGTGGTCGTGCGGGTTCTCGCCGCGCTGGTTTTCGACGAAGTACTCGGGCTTGGCGAGCTTGCCGATGTCGTGGTAGTAGCAGCACACCCTGGCGAGCAACGGGTTGGCGCCGATCGCCTCGGCGGCCGCCTCGGCGAAGTTGGCCATCGCGAGCGAGTGCTGGAACGTCCCCGGCGCCTCGAGCGACATCCGCTTCAGCAGCGGCAGGTTCGGGTTCGACAGCTCGAGCAGCCGGATGTCCGTGATCGTGCCGGTCGCCGTCTCGAGGAGCGGCAGCAGGAAGCTTGCGAGGGCGGCCGCCACCACGCCGCCGAGCGCCGCTGACGCGACCTGGGCGCCGAGGACCGACGCGTCCGCGATCCTCCCGTGCCAGAGCGCGAGGCCGACCACCGCCACCGCGTTGACCCCGCCGACGACCGCGCCGACCCTGGCCAGCACGTAGCGCTCCTTCAGGCGCTGCGACGCGAACGCGGCGGCCACCCCCGAGATCAGGGCGTACACCGCCAACCCGACGTCGCCACCGAGCATGAGTGCCACCATCACGCTCTGGGCGACCGCGAACAGGACGCCCACCGGCAGCCCGAACATCAGGCCGGCGATGATCGGCCCCGCCCCGTGCGGCAGCGCCGGCAGGTAGATCTCGATGTGCCCGAACGGGTCCCGCATCAGGCTCGCGGCCACACCACGGGACAGGAAGGTGAAAAACCGCTCGAGGACGAGGGTGGCCAGCGTCAGGGCGATCAGCGCGCCGAACCTGATCCGCGCCTCGTCGCTCGAGGGGCTCTGCCGGCGCAGGTAGAAGAGCCAGGCGGCCCCGACCAGGGCGAGCAGCAGCGCGGCGCCGGCGAGCGGCAGGTACGTCTGCGTCGGCGTGTTGCGCTCGGCGAGGGCCCTGAGCAGGCGCGCCGTCTGGGCCGTCACCTCGTCGCCCCGGCGCACCAGCACCTTGCCGCGGGGGAGGCGCACCGAGACCTCCTCCACGGAGCTCGCCGCCTTCAGCCTTCTGGCCAGCGTCTGGCCGCGGTCGAGGACGACGTTGGGGACCATCGCCCTGGCGAGCAACGCCGCCAGGGGGGGGCGCCAGGCGCGCGGGATCGAGGGCTCGGCGGAGAGACGCTGCTCGACGACCTCGGCGAGTCCGGAGCCGCCGTCCACGAACCGGTACACGTCGAGCTCGGTCTTCTCCTGGTTCTTGCCGACGGTTCGTAACGTGATGCCACGGTCGGCGGCGTGGAGCAGCTCGGTCCGATCGCTCACGACGCCTTGCTGGTACAGCCGATCGACGACCTCGCGCAGGACGCCGAGCAGCTCCGGGGAGAAGCGGGCCACGCGCAGCACGGCCGCCTCGCGCGGCTGAATCACGAGCGAACCGACCTCACCGAGCCGCTGCGCCAGGTCGATGTCGTCGCCGGCCGACCTCTTCCGCCCCTCCTGGAAAACCCGTTCCAGCTTGTCCATGAGCGCGCTGGCGGCGCCCGGGTCGTAGTCGTAGACCGGCAGCACCTCGAAGCTGGCGCGCCGCCGCTTCTCCTCGGTCGATTCGGCGTCGGGCAGCACCACGTCGCGGTCGACGACCACGTCGGTCGGAGCGATCTCCCCCGCCTTGAGCGTCGGGATCTTGTTCGAGCGGCCGGGCGCCACGAGCAACGCCCCGAGCACGACGAGGCACCCGTACCACACCCACGCCTGCCCGAGCAGCCGGCGCCGCAGCTGCACGAACTCGCCGCGGCGAACCGCGATGCGCGCCGCGGTGGTGCGCGCTTCCTTCCCTTCCCTCCCGTTCATGAGCCGTTCCCGCGCCTGGCCTCGTCGTACGCCTCGTAGGCGGCCACCACCTTCTCCACCAGCCGGTGCCTGACGACGTCCTCCTTGACGAAGTCGAAGAATGCGATCCCCGGCAGCTGGCCGAGGATCTGCCGCGCCTGGACGAGGCCGGAAACCCGCTCGTTCGGCAGGTCGATCTGCGTCACGTCGCCGGTGATCGCCGCCCGCGAGTGGAACCCGAGCCGGGTGAGGAACATCTTCATCTGCTCCGGGGTCGTGTTCTGGGCCTCGTCGAGGAGCATGAACGAGTCGTTGAGCGTCCGCCCGCGCATGAACGCCAGCGGGGCGATCTCGATCACGCCGCGCTCGAGGTGGCGCGCCACCCGGTCGTACCCGAGGATGTCGTAGAGCGCGTCGTACACCGGCCGCAGGTACGGGTTGACCTTCTCCACCAGATCGCCGGGGAGGAACCCGAGCCGCTCCCCCGCCTCGACCGCCGGGCGGGTGAGCACGATCCTCTTGACCCGGTGCTCGGCCAACGCGGCCGCCGCCATCGCCACCGCCAGGTACGTCTTCCCCGTCCCCGCCGGCCCGACCGCGAACACGATGTCGTACGTGTTGAGCGTCTGGATGAACAGTCGCTGTTTGAGGTTGCGAGGCACGACCAGGCGCTTGACCGAGTCCGGGATCGTGGCGTCGCTGAAGAACTGCACGAGGTCGGCACCCGGGTCCTCCTCGAGGACGCGCAACGCGGTGCGAAACTCCTCCTTGCCGACCGCGTACCCGCTGCCGACCAGCCGGCCGAGTTCCTCGACCAGCTTGGCCGCCACCGCCACCGCCTCGGGCTCGCCCTCGAG
>JAJXUY010000148.1 GCA_021782525.1 Acidobacteriota bacterium
GGCAACGCCCAGTCGGGCGTCTTCGACCCTCTCTCGCTTCCCTATCTGCTCACCAGGGAACCCGTACGGGCGACGGTGTGGGTCATGCTACTCCGGCTGTGGGTGGCAGGGTTGGGGACGTGGCTGCTGGCGGTGCGTCTGGGAGCGTCTCGCTGGGCCGCGGTCGGCGCCGGGGTGATCTACCAGGTCGGCGGTTTCACCCTGGTCTGGCTCATGTACCCTCTCGTGGCATCGTCCGTCTGGTTCCCGTGGGCCATGCTGGCCGCCGAGCTCTTTGCGGTCAAAGGCGGAGGGAGGCGCCTGGCGATGACGGCGCTCGCCCTCAGCGCTGTGACGTTCGGCGGCCAGCTCGAGGTGGCGTTCTTCGCGGCGGCGGCTGTGGCGACGTGGATCATCGTGCGCCGTCTCCAGGAACGTGGGCCGTCGCTGCCGAGCGTCGCAGGAGCTACGGGCGCCGTCGGCACGATCGGCGTTCTGACGGCGCTTCTCACGGCACCACAGACGCTTCCTTTCCTCGACGCGCTCTCGCAAGGAACGTTGGCGACGGCGCGGCTGCAAACCTGGGGGATCTGGCCCGCACGGCTCGACTGGTTCGTGTTGTCCGTATTCCCCTTCCTTTTCGGCAGACCGGTCGCGGGCGAGATCAACCTGGCCGGCTCCTACACGAACTTCTGCGAGCAATCAGGGGCGTACGTCTCGGTGTTGGGGCTCGCTCTGGTGGTCCTCGGCACCCTCGGCTCGAGGCGTCACCGCCCGTGGGTGGCGGTCGCGCTCATGGGCGCCGCAGCGTGGGCCTTCTCGGCCGGCCTTCCTCCGTTCCCATGGCTCGTCCGTGCGCTCCCGGTCGTCAACGTCGCGGCGCCGGCACGGGCCGTGTTCGTCGCCTTGCTCGCCTTCGCGCTCCTGGCCGCCCGGGGGATCGACGTGGTCACGCAAGGGGCGCGGCGGAGGTCCCGACTCCTTGTGGGCTGGGCGCTCGCCGCGCTCGCCTCGGTGGGACTCGTGCACGGGATCTGGCTTCTGGCCGGCGCACCCGGCTATATGAAGCTGCTCGACCTGGCGGCTCGTAGCGCAACGGCCCGTGGCTGGTTTGCGGGCGAGGAGAAGATGCTCACCGGTTCGTTCGCCTCGCTCGCACCCACGCTGGCTCGTGAGTATGTCCTCCCGTGGTCGGCCATCACCGGCATGGCCGCCGTTGTCCTGCTGTTCGCCCGCCGATTGGGCCGTGGCTTTGCTCCGGTGGCGGTCGGCGTCATCCTCTGCGACCTCGCTCTCTTCGGCTGGGGGTTCAACCCGGCAATCCCGAGCGGTCAGGCCTACCCTCGCACGCCGCGCATCGAGGAGGTCCGACGGGTGGCCGGGGATGGCCGGATCCTGGTGCTGAATTGGGGCTTGTACGCGAACGTCGCTTCGTACTACGGACTGAACGACATCAACGGCTACGACGCGATCGGGCGCCGCCGCCTCACCGAGCTGCTGCGGCTTGCGTGCCCCTTCCCGGCGGGCCCGATCCACTGGCCGATCGCGAACTTCGATTGCTACGACTCGGTCGTTCTCGACATCCTGAGCGTCCGTGCCGTCGCCTCGGCCCGTCCCCTGCAGGCGGAACGCCTCTCGCTCGTGTCCCACCCGCCATCCGGCGGCTATCTCTACCGCAACACCCGAGCTCTGCCGCGAGCGTTCGTGCCCGATCGTGTGGCGCGAGCCTCCGACCTCGGAGAGGCCCTCGCTGTCGCGCGGACCTCGCCTCCGGACCCCTACCGAGAGGCTCTCGTCGAGGCACCGCCAGGCGTGGCCCTCCCGATCGGAGCCGGACGAGTGACGTACCGCCGCGCCGGGGCAAGCCGGATCGTGCTTCAAGCGGCGATGGAGAAGGACGGCATCGTCGTCGTGAGCGAGGCTTGGGATCCGGGCTGGCGTGCGACCGTGGGCGGTGTCCGCGTACCGGTCTATCCCTGCGATATCGCGGTGATGGCCGTACCTGTTCCTGCTGGGATCCATCGAATCGACCTTGTCTTTCGCCCCAGATGGTGGTCCCTGGCCGTGGCGATGTGGCTGATCGGCCTGGCCGGTGTTGTCGGCCTTATCGGCGCCGGTCTGTGGCGATCGTCGAGCGCGAGGACGATCACACCTCAGGGATCAGCGGACGAGATCTGACCCCGAGACCAGGCCGCCCTGGATTTCGTGAGGGACGCTGACGCCGTCGCGGCGGAAGGAGGGCGCCAACGTCCTCCTCCTCGACGAGCCGACCAACGACCTCGACGTCAACACCCTGCGCGCCCTCGAGGACGCGGTCGAGCAGTTCGCCGGCTGCGCGATCGTCATCTCCCACGACCGCTGGTTCCTCGACCGCGTCGCCACCCACATCCTGGCGTTCGAGGGTGAGTCCAAGGTCACGTTCTTCGATGGGACCGCGCGGGCGGGTGGGCGGCGGGCGCGACGCGGGCGCCTGGGCGTTTTGAGCGACTTCGTGGCCAACGAGTCTCGTGGGAGGTGGCAAACCTCCCAACGACGTTGCGCCCGCAACTTCTCCGAATACGAAGACTGGAGGAAGCAGCAGCTCGGCGACGCCGCGACGAGGCCGCACAGGATTACGTACAGGAAGCTGACGAGGTGAGGTTGCTTCTAAGGCGGTCCACCCCCGGCGCTACTCGGTCCTCTGTGTCACCAGGAGAGACCATCTTCAACCGATACTGCCCATTGGTGATATGCTTCTCGAGGGCCTATACGCAATGACGAGCTTGATCGGCGAGAAGGCGGAACAGCTCCGGGCGATCGCGCGGCGCCGCGGCGTGCGTCGGTTGGCCGTGTTTGGCTCGGCCGTGACGGACCAGTTCGACCCGGCGAGGAGCGACATCGACGTGCTCGTCGAGTTCGACGAGCTACCGCCGGGCGAGCGCGCGGACGCGTACTTTTCCTTGCTCGAAGACCTCGAGTCGCTGTTTGGACGCCGAGTGGATCTCGTGGAGCGCGCCGCGCTGCGCAACCCGTTCGTCAGGGAGAGCGTCGAAGCGACGCAGGTCGTCATCTATGACGCGGCGTGACGTTCGCGCGTTTCTCTTCGACATCGAGCAGGCGTGCCGCTGGGTGGCCGACTTCACCGCCGACAAGACGATCTCCGACTATCTGGCCGAACCGATGCTCCGCTCGGCGGTCGAGCGCCAGTTCGAGATCATCGGCGAGGCGCTCAACCAAGCAATCTCGGTCGACCCGACGCTTCAGTCCCAGATCACTGGCGCCTCCAGCATCATTGCCTTTCGCAACCGGCTGATTCACGGCTACGCGACGGTCGCCCACGAGACCGTGTGGGGCATCGTTCAGACCAGGTTGCCCCTGCTCCGCAAGGAGGTCGCTGCCCTCCTTTGTGCCGCGCAAGGTGATGTCAGATAGAGGCGCGACACGTTTGCACGCCCTGCTCGCGGCCGCCTCTCCTCAACCTTTTCTAGCCTCGCTCCGGCTGGCGGCTTGCCTTTGCGGCCAAGCGCAAGCGTCCGCCTTCCGACACGACATCTTCCCAAGCACCGAGACTGGCTCACGCAGCAGCTCGGCCACACCGCGACCCGGCCGCACCGGATCACGGACAGGAAGCTGACGAGGTAGCGGCGGCTGGACAGTTGACGACGGGTTGTATACACTTGACGACAGGTTGTAGTCAGCCATGTTGACGCGTCTGATGCCTGTCGCTCGGGTCAAGGTCCTCGCGTTCCTGCTGCTGAACGCCTCGGAGGAGTGCTACCTCCGCGAGATCGCTCGCCGCGCCGGCGTGCCGCTCAAGGCCGCGCAGCGGGAACTGGCGACCCTCGAGCAGATCGCACTCGTCGAGCGTACCCGGCGCGGGCGGCAAGTCTTCTTTCGGGTCGAGATCAGGCATCCCCTATTCACCGACCTGCGCGCGCTGCTCTTGAAGAGCGATGGGCTAGCCCTGCCCCTGCGCGAGGCGCTCGAGGGCGTGCGCGGAGTGCAGGCCGCGGCGGTCTACGGCTCGGTGGCGGCGGGCACCGACACGGGCCGGAGCGACATCGATCTGCTCGTCGTCGGGACAGTGGATGCAATCGCGTTGCACGAGTCGATCTCGGCGGTTGAGGACCGTCTCGGCCGGCCGATCAACTACACGCTCTTGACGCCCAAGGAACTCGGCGCGAGGAAACGGAAGAGAGAGCCATTTCTCACACGGGTGCTGAGCGGCGACCTCATCCCGGTGCTCGGAGACCTCGGTGGCATTTGAGGAACTCCTGCGCCAGCGCAAGATCCACGCGCACCGAGCGACGCCCGCCGAGATCGCGCGGCTGCTGGCGCTTGCCGACCGCGATATCCGAATGGCTCGCCGGACGATGGCCGAGGATTGGGACTGGGCGTTCTCCATCGCGTACAACGCCGTCCTCCAGGCCGCCCGCGCCTTTATGTACTCCCAGGGATACCGCCCCGCAACGGAGCAGGGCCACAAGAACACCTTCGCCTTTGTGCGCGAGGCGCTCGGCGACGAGTTTGCCTCGCTGGTCGGCTACTTCGACCGGATGCGGACCAAGCGCAATCAGGCGATCTACGACGTGGCCGGCCTGATCACCGAAGCGGAGGCCAAGGCCATTTTCGAGAGGGCCGTCGAGTTCGTCGAGCTGATCAAGGCGAGGACCGGCGGTGCGAAGAAATGACCGCCACCGGCCACTCCGCGACCTGTCTCACTGGGCCTTGCGACTCACTCCCCGCGGTTCAGGGCAAGGGTCATCTGCCAAGGTCGCGAAAGTCCGCGGGGTGCGTCGTCGTCATTTCCCACGACCGCTGGTTCCTCGACCGCGTCGCCACCCACATCCTCGCGTTCGAGGGCGACTCCAAGGTCACGTTCTTCGACAGCACCGCGCGGGCGGGCGTGCGGCGAACGCGACGCGGGCTCCCGTGCTTAGGCCAACGTGAGCGGGGGCAGCGATGGGCGGCTTCCATCGCCTCGACAACTCGTGGGCCGTGCTCTCGCAACTTCAGGGAACCCCGGGAGTGGCGCACGCAGGAACTCGGCGACGCCGCCACCCGACCGCATAGGACTACATATACGAAGCTAATACGGTAAGGAGGACGGCATGGATCGCATCACGAAGTCCCTCTTGGACGCATTCGCCAGTGAAACGGACCTCCTGCACCTCCCTGAGGACAAACAGTTCGAGCACTTTGCGTCCTATCTGACGGCCAACCGCTTCTTGGCCGAGTCCTTCGACACGGGCGAGATCGTCACCACTCAACCAGACGGCGGGATCG
>JAJXUY010000149.1 GCA_021782525.1 Acidobacteriota bacterium
GGCCGCGTCCGAGGAACCGCCGCCGAGGCCGCCGCCGGCCGGGATCCGCTTGCGCAGCGCCAGCCGAACGCCGCGGTCGAGCCCGAGCGCACCGGCGAGCGCACGCGCCGCCCGCAGCGCCAGGTTGTCCGCACCCTCGGGCGCGGCGCCGGGCGGCTCGACGCTCACCTCGAACACCCCGGCCGGGGCCGGGTCGAGCGCCAGCTCGTCCCACACACCGACCGGCGCGAAGACGGTGCGCAGCTCGTGGTAGCCGTCGCGGCGCCGGCCGAGCACCTCGAGGTGCAGGTTCACCTTGGCCGGGCACGCGAGCCGCACGGTCACGGGTGGGCCTCGCACGGCGGCGCCGACAGCCACGCGGGCGGCGACGGCGGCGCGTCCGGACGCCACGCCTGCAGGTCGAGCTCGGCCGCGGTGGAGCCCACCGACAGTTCGAGCCGGTGCGGCACGGCGCCGACCTCGTCGCGCCGCACGACCGTCAACGGCGTCCCACCGCCCGAGCGCACCACCACGACCCGCGTCCAGTGCGGCTCGGGGCCGGCCACCTGTGCGCGCCACAGGTAGCCCCCGGAGGCCGCCTCCACCCACCCCGGCGAGAGCGGCTCCTCCCGCGCGTCGGCGGGGAGCCGGCCGGCCAGGAGCAGCGCCGCGAGCGCGGGGTCGAGCGGCAGCGACGCGCCGCCACCGAGCGGCAGCTCCCCCGGCGCCAGCGGCTCGCGGCAACCGGTCTTCTCACCGCGAACGAAGCCGCCGCCGGGGCCGACCCACGCCGAAAGCGCCGTCCCTCCGGGGGGCACCGCGACCGCCAGCGAAAGCCGCTCGCTGTCGCCGCGCACGGTGAGGACCAGCCCGCGGTGGCCGCAACAGGCGAGGCGGTACAGCGCCGAGAACGGACGGGGAGCCTCGGTCAGCGCCCGCCACCCGACCGGGAGCGGCGCCGCCGGGGGCGCCGCGTGCCGGCACCCGGCCGCCACCGCCAGGACCGCCAGCAACGCGATGCTACGGCGTCCCACCCGCGACCTCGGCGAGCTTCTTCTCGATCCGCTCCTTCTGCCCCTCCTCGTCGGGCTTGTTCGCCAGCGCCCGACGGTACGCCTCCGCGGCCCGGGCGCGGTCGCCGCGGGCGCGCAGGAGATCGCCGACGTGCTCCTGCACGGTCGCGTCGAACGGATCGAGGCGGGCGGCCTCGGTCAGGTACTTCTCCGCCCGGTCGAGGTCCCCGAGTCGGTAGTACACCCATCCCAGCGAATCCTGGAACGCCCCCGAAGAGGGGTCGAGCCGCACCGCCTTGACGAGCATGTCGCGCGCCTCGTCGAGATGGACGCCCTTGTCGGCGAACATGAACCCGAGGTAGTTGAGCGCCGCCGCGTTGTCGGGTTGTTTGGCGAGGAGCTTCTTGAACTGCGTCACCGCCTCGTCCCACGCCCCCGAGCGCTCGAGCGCGGCGGCGTACGCGAACTGCACCGCCGGGACGTCGCCGAGCCGCGCGAGAGCGGCACGGGCGCGCGCGACGGCCTCGGCGTAGCGCCGCCTCTGGTCGAGGACACCGAGCCCGGCGACGACGTCGTCCTCGTCGCCGGCCAGCAGCTTGTCCAGGACCGGCTTCGCCGCCGCGTCGTCGCCCGCGGCGATGGAGAACTCGGCGAACATGGCGCGTTCGAGGCGCGCCGCCGCCGGGTTGTCCTCGACCTTGGCGCCGCGCAGGAACGCCAAACCCTCGCGCCAGGCCTCCCGCAGGCGGTAGTACTCGCCCCACAGCGCCAGGGTGCGCCGCTCCATCGGAGCGCTCCCGAACTTCTGCAGCCACGGCAGAGCGGCGTCGGGGCGATGGTCGAGCAGCTCCAAAGCGGCCCGCTCCTGGGCCACCTCGACCGTGGCCTCGGGGTTGTCGATCTTCTTCTCCTCGATCTGCTGCCAGACCGAGTTGAGCAACGTCCGGGCCTCGGGGAGGCGGTGCATGTCGACGAGCAGGCGAGCCAGCCCCATCGTGACGTCGGGATCGTCAGGGTAGGCGGCGTGGGCCCTGCGGTAGAGCGCCTCGGCGGCGTCGAGGTGCCCGTCGCCGGCGTCCAGGATCGCCTTCAAGAGCAGCGCGTCGCGCTGGTTCGGGTCGCCCGCGAGCACCTTGTCGAGCACCTCGCGCGCCTTCGCGCGGTCGCCGGCGCGCGCCAGCAACGTCGCCCACCGCGCCATCCCCGCGAGCGTGCTGCCGTCCTTCTTCAGCAGCTCGCCGAGCGTGTCCGCCGCCTCCTTGAACTTGCGCGCGCTGGCGAGCGTGTCCACCAGCTCCAGGGTGGCGTGCTGGCGCAGTTCGGGGACGGCCGCGGCCCGCTTGAGGTAGGTGGCGGCCTCGTCGAACTTGCCGGTCTGGCGCAGCGTCTCGCCCGCCATCAACCACACCCGAGGGTCGTCCGGGCGCTCCTCGAGCAGCGCCTGCACCTGCGGCCACGCCTCGGCGCCGTTGCCGAGACGGAGCAGCGACTGGGCCAGCACCATCCGTGCCTGCCCCCCCTGCGGCACCGCGCTCACGCCGCGCTCGAGGTGCGGCAGCGCGACCTTCAGCTGCTCGGGGGTCTGCGCCGCCTGAGCCAGGAGCATACCGAGCGCCGCCTCGCCGCCGGCCGTGAGCTCGGGTGCGCGCTCGAGCTGCTTGACCGCCTCGTCGCCCATCCCCGCGTCCGCCAGCGCCAGACCGAACTCCTCGGCGAGCGCCCCGCTGTCGGGGTCGAGCGCGACGGCGCGGCGGAAAAGCTTGAGGCCTTCAGAGAGCTCACCGGCGGCGAGTCGCATCTGGGCCTCGGCGACGAGCGCCAGGCTCTCCGCGCTCATCTGATCGCCCTTGCCGGGCGCGGGTTCCGCGGCTCGCGCCGGGACCGCCGCCAACACGCAACAAACCAAGAGAGTGACTACCAGGCCTCGCCTCACCGACACCTCCGAACCACTAATTCTAACGGCGTCCGCGCGGCGGCTGCCGGCGCCGCCTCACGGGGCCGCCGCATCGCTCCACTGCGGGACCGTCGTCCGGACATCGTTCGGCACCATGGCCAGACCGCACGCCCCGGCCACGGGCACGCGCCGGAGCGTGTGCCGACCGTTGCCGGAAAGCATCACGAGGTCGTCACCCGATAGAGCCGCGATCTCCTCGCCGACGCTCGCCACCGCCGTCACTCCGGCTGCCAGCGCGGCCCGGAACACGATCCGCAGCGGCTCCCGCTTGCCGGCCTGGACCCGCACACCGACCACTTCGCCGCCGACCGGCCCGGCGAGCCCGACGAGGACGTCGCGGGCATCCTTCCCGGCCGCGAGGGCCCGCACGGTCCCGGCAAAGGTGACGGCCCCGCGCACGCTGCGCTTCTGCCCCGGGATCACCAGTTCGAGCGAGCGGCTGTCGACGGCGACGATGGTGTACATCCCGTCGGGCGCGAGCTCGACGAGGCCCGGTTCACCGCCGAGCTCGACACGGAACGGCGCCCCCTCCTCGAGCGCGGGCACGAGCACGAGTTCGTTCCCCCCCGGGTCGGGAGCGACCGCCACCAGGCGGCCGTCGTTGGAGCAGGCGGCGCGCCTCGCCCCCTCGACGCCCGCGAGCGGGATGCGCTCCAGCAGGATGCGCTCGGGGTACGACAGCGTCGCGAGCCGATGCGGCAACACCACGTACATCCGGTCGGCCTCGCGGAAGAAGAGTGGAAAGACCCGCCCCGGCCAGCGTTCCACCGCGCCCGAAACGGTGACGACCGCCGTTCCGGCGCTGCCGCCGAGCGGCACCACGATGCGGCCGTCGGGCGCGGCGAACACCGCGAGCGCATCGCCCGGCAGCGGCACGCTGCGCACGACCGCGGCCACCGCGGTGTCGACGAAGACCACCTGGTGCGGTGTGAGAACGGCGGCCACGGCCGCCGCGGTCAAGATGCTCGTCAGCACGGCGGCAGTGTACGCCGTCCGCTACACTGCCCGGGTGAGCGCCGAGTTGGCCGCCGAGATCAAGCGCTTCGCGGTGGGCGAGCTCGGCTTCGCGCTCGCCGGGGTCACCACCGCCGACCCGCCGGCCGGCGGGCGACACCTCGCCGGCTGGCTCGCGGAGGGCTGTCACGGGACGATGGCGTATCTCGCACGCAACGCCGACGTGCGGCTCGACCCGCGCCGCTTCCTCCCCGGCGCCCGCAGCGTCGTCTGCGTGGCGATGAGCTATCACGACCCGCCGACCGGCGTGGCTATCGAAACGGACGACGCTGTTTCCGTTGCGGCGTATGCCCGCCGGCCCGACTATCACCGCGTCATCCGCAAACGGCTCCTGCGCCTCGGGAGGTTCCTCGCCGAACGCGTCCCCGAAGCGTCGTGGCGGCCGGCGGTGGACACGGCGCCGGTGCTGGAGAAGGAGCTCGCCGCGCGGGCCGGCCTCGGCTGGATCGGCAAGAACACCTGTCTGGTCAACCGCACGCTCGGCAGCTGGACCTTGCTCGGCGAGCTCGTCACCGACGTCCAGCTCCCGCCCGATCGACCGGAGAACGACCACTGCGGCACCTGTTCCGCCTGCCTCGACGCCTGCCCGACCGGCGCCTTCACCGCGCCGCGCCGCCTCGACGCGCGCCGCTGCCTCGCGTACGCGACGATCGAGCACCGCGGGCCGCTCCCGGCTTCTGTCCTCCCGGCCCTCGGCGACCGGCTGTTCGGTTGTGACTCGTGTCAGGACGCCTGTCCCTGGAACCGCCGCGCGCGACCGGCGTGTGCCGCGCCGCTCGCGCCGCGGCCGCAGATGGCCGCGTTGAACCGCCGGCAGCTCGAGCACATCCGGGCGCCGGAGTGGGCCGCGCTGACGGCCGGCACGCCGCTGGGCCGGCTCGACCTTCCCCGCATGTGGCGCAACCTCGAGGGGATGGCGCCCCGGGACCCGGAACCGGCGCCCAGGGCGTGCCGTCCTTGACTTTTCGCCCCGACCCGACTATAAAACCCGCTCCAGGGGGATCGGAAAGGTCCTTCGCGGAGGTGCAAGCCCGCCGCACACATCAAGAGGAGTGAAACAGACGGGCTCCCACCGCGCACGGGCAGCCGGTGATCTCCCGTTTGTGTGCTGTTGTATGTTACCCAACTTGAGAGTAGATTCGAACCGGCATCTGGAAGATGCCAACCTCTACCAGGAGGAAAGGAGAGCTGAGATGCGCAAGAACCAGGTGTTTGTTGGTGTGTTGCTGTTGGTCGTGGCCGTCATGGCCGTCGGCTGCGCCAAGCCGCCGCAGCAGGAG
>JAJXUY010000150.1 GCA_021782525.1 Acidobacteriota bacterium
GAGGTGCCGGTCGTGGCCGCCGATCTCGCCACCACCGAGGTCCCGCTGGTGACGATGTCCACACCGGTGGACGAAGCGGGGCATGCGCTCGCTCTGCTCGAGTGGGAGGAGATCCCGGTGGTCAGGTCCGCCGCCGACCGCACTCCGGTCGGGCTGGTTTCCCGCCGCGACATCCTCAAGGCCGCGTTCGGCGGCGGCCGCCAGCGTTAGCCGGGCACCGCCGGTGCGAGGCCGACCCGCACGCGGCCGGCACCGGGCCGAGCACTCGCACCTCAGACGAACGCCAGCGCGACGAGGACCACCATCGCGACGATGACGACGATCCAGATGACCCGCATCCCGCGCCGTTCCGGCGTGCCCTTCTCGTTCTCGCCCAGCGTGTCGAACATGTCGTCCCTCCGGGAAACCCCTGCGCGGCCGCCCGGCCGCGAGGTCACGAGGCGCGGATCCGACCACGCCTCCAGTTCGTCCCGGATGGCGGCCCGACCATCCGAAGTCATCCTCTCACCGGCGCGATGCCGGCAGACCCTCGCCGCGGTTCGTCCAACAGCGAACACCCCGGCTCTCACATCCACTCTAGGGCGCCCGAGGGCCGTCGTCAAGCGTCCGAGATGTTGCGTAAATGACTGACTCATAGCGTGATATATTCAAATGGTATGCTCGTGCTGATGGGCCGTGAAGAGATCTCCGAGCGCCGCCCAGGGTCCGCCGCCGCGGCGCTGTTGCCGCCGTTCGCGACGAACTGGGCCGTGTTCCTCGATGTCGACGGCACGCTGCTGGAGTTCGGGGCGCAGCCGGAGGACGTCTCGATCCGGCCCGGCCTCGTTGGCACGCTCGACCGCCTGCGCCGGCTGGTGCCGCTGGCGCTGATCAGCGGCCGGACGCTCGCCGACCTCGACCGCCTGTTCGCGCCGCTGACCCTGCCGGCGGCGGGTGAGCACGGGGCCGAGCGCCGTGGCCGCGACGGCCGCACCCACGTCGCGCCGGCGAGCCCGAGTCTGGCGCGTGCTCGGGCACACCTCGTCGCCTGGGCGAGTGCGCACCCCGGGGCTCGCGTCGAGGACAAGGGCCTCGGCCTCGCGCTGCACTTTCGCGGCGCGCCCGGGCTGGCGGCCGAGGCAAGGTGCGCCGCGCACGACCAGTTGCAGGCGCTCGGGAGCGGGTTCGTCCTCGGCGTCGGCCAGATGGTGGTCGAGATCAGGCCCAAGGGATGGGACAAGGGCCGGGCGGTCACCGAGTTCATGGGCGAGCCCCCGTTCGCGGGGCGCGTCCCGGTCTTCGTCGGGGACGACGCCACCGACGAGGACGGCTTCGCCGCCGCCAACCGGCTCGGCGGCCTTTCGATCAAGGTCGGCGCCGGTCCGACGGTGGCGCGCTGGCGTCTGGCCGGCGTCGCGGCGGTGGTGGGATGGCTCGACCGGTACGCGCGGTGGCTCGAGCCGCCGCCCGCCGGAGGGTAGGCGATGGACAACCTCGAGTACGGGTTGATCGGCAACGGCAGCGTCAGCGCCCTCGTGGACCCGAGCGGGACGATCGTGTGGTCGTGCCTGCCCCGCTTCGACGGGGACCCGGTGTTCTGCTCGCTGTTGCAGGGTGAGGAGAACGGGCGCGGCCGGTTCGCCGTCGAGGTGACCGGCCTCGTGCGTTCGGAACAGCGCTACCTGCGCAACACCGCCATCCTGGTGACGACGCTCGTCGACGGATCCGGCGGCGTCGTCGAGATCACCGATTTCGCCCCGCGGTTCAAGCAGTTCGGGCGGGCGTTCTACCCGATGATGCTGGTGCGGCGGATCCGCCCGCTCGCCGGCAGCCCGGCCGTCCGCATCCGCCTCGAGCCCGCGTCGGAGTACGGCTCCGGGACGCCGGCGCTCACCTTCGGCTCGAACCACGTCCGCTACGTGTCCCCCCAGCTCGTGCTGCGCCTCACGACCGACGCCTCGATCGCCGCGGTGCTGGAAGAGTCGACCTTCGTCCTCGACCGCGACATCACGCTGCTCCTCGGCCCCGACGAGACGGTGCCGGAGGCCCCGGCCGAGGTCGGCCAGCGCTTCTTCGGCCTGACGCGCAACTACTGGGGCGACTGGGTGCGCTTCCTCGGCATCCCGTTCGAGTGGCAGGAGGCGGTGATCCGGGCCGCGATCACGATCAAGCTCGCGGCGTTCGAGGACACCGGCGCGATCGTCGCCGCGATGACCACGTCGCTGCCGGAGTCGCCGTCGAGCGGCCGCAACTGGGACTACCGCCACTGCTGGTTGCGCGACGGCTACTTCGTGGTCTCGGCGCTCAACCGCCTCAGCGCCACCCGCACGATGGAGCGCTACCTGCACTACATCGTGAACGTGGCGGCGAGCATGCCGCCGGGCGGGCGGCTGCAGGCCGTGTACGGCATCAACGGCGCCGCCCGGCTGGACGAGTCGGTGGTGCCGAGCCTCTCCGGGTTCCAGGGGATGGGGCCGGTGCGGGTCGGCAACGCCGCGTTTGAGCAGGTGCAGAACGACGTCTACGGCGCGGTCGTGCTCTCGGCGATGCACGTGTTCTTCGACGAGCGCCTCGAAGGCGCCGGCACCGAGGCGCTGTTCCGGCGACTGGAGGCGCTGGGGGAGATCGCGCGGGCGGTGTACCGCGATCCGGACGCCGGCATCTGGGAGCTGCGCAACAGCCGCAGCGTGCACACGTTCTCCAGCGTCATGTGCTGGGTCGCGTGCGACCGCCTGGCGCGCATCGCGGCGCGGCTCGGCCTTGGCGACCGCGCCGGCTACTGGCGCGAGCACGCGCAGGCCATCCACGCCTGGGTCCTGGCCAACGCCTGGGACGGGCAGCTGGGCAGCTTCGTCGCCGGCATCGGCGGGCGCGAGCTGGACGCGAGTCTGCTGCTGCTGCACGAGCTCGGGTTCGTCTCCGCCGCCGACCCGCGCTTCGCCGGCACGGTGGCCGCGATCGAACGGCGGCTCAAGCGCGGCGACTTCATCTTCCGCTACGCCCACGAGGACGACTTCGGCAGGCCGGAGACGGCGTTCATCGTGTGCACGTTCTGGTACATCGACGCGCTCGCGGCGCTCGGCCGGCGCGACGAGGCGCGCGCGCTGTTCGAGACGCTGCTCGGCTGCCGCAACTCGTTGGGGCTGCTCTCGGAGGACATCGACCCGGCGACGCGCCGGTTGTGGGGGAACCTGCCGCAGACGTACAGCATGGTAGGGTTGATCAACTCGGCCGTGCGGCTGAGCGCGAGCTGGGAAGGGGTCTCGTGAACCGGCGGGCCCCCGGCCGGGCCCGTATCGTCCCCGGCGCCGCCGGGGCTGCCTGAGGAGGTGTTCCTGCGATGGCAGGCCGACCACAACTCGCGCGCTCGCTCCGCCTCGGGTTCCTGATCGCGGCGATCATCGGGGCGACGGTCGGCTCGCTCGCCTGGCGGCAGGTGAACCAGGAGCGCCACACCGACCTCGACGACGTGAACCGCCGGGCGCAGGTGCTGGCGCGGCAGCTCGCCCCGGCCGCGACGAAGGCGCTCGAGCTGCCCAACGCCGAGGCGCGGGAGGAACTCAAGCCGCGGCTGCGCGGGTACCGGGTACTGCTCGGCTACGCGGTGTTCCGTCCCGACGGCGTGCTCGTCGCCGCCGGTGACACCGTGTCCGAGTTCTCGGACCGCCTGGAGGCCGCGGTCAGCCGCACGGTGCGGACCGGGGCCGACACGATCGCGCGTGCGCGCTTCCAGGGGACGCCGATCGACGTCTACGCGATGCCGCTCGAGCCCGAGCCCGGGGTGATCCGGGGTGTCCTCGTGGTCGCGCACGACGTGACGTTCATCGACGACCGCGCGACCGGGCGGCTCGTCCAGTTCGGCTTCTGGATCCTGATCCTGACCCTGCTGACGGTGACGCTCGTCGTCGGCGCCACTTGGTTGACGTACGAGCGGCCGCTCCACACGCTGGCGGAGTGGATGCGGCGCGTGCGCACCGAGAACGTCAAGGAGGCGCCTCCGGCCGGAGTGCCGTCGGCGCTGTTGCGCAGCGAGACCGACCGGCTCGCCGCCTCGTTCCGCGCCGCGCGCTCGACCGGCCAGCGGCTCTCGCAGGCGGCGATGCACGCGGAACAGGTGTGGACGCGCGACCGCCTGCGCGCCCACGCGATCGCCGCGCTCGGCGAGGACCGCCAGCTCATCGTCGTGAGCAACCGCGAGCCGTACATGCACCAGTTGCAGGACGGCAAGGTGCGGACGATCGTGCCCGCCGGCGGCCTGGTCACCGCGCTCGACCCGGTGCTGCGGGCGTGCGGCGGCGTCTGGATCGCGCACGGGGCGGGCGATGCCGATCGCGACAACGCCGACGCGGGGGGGCGGCTCACGGTGCCGCCGGACGACCCCCGCTACACGCTGCGGCGGGTGTGGCTGACACGCGAGGAGGAGCAGGGCTACTACTACGGCTTCGCCAACGAGGGGCTGTGGCCGCTCTGCCACCTCGCGCACGAGCGCCCGGTGTTCCGCGCCTCCGACTGGGAGTACTACCGGCGCGCGAACCAGCGCTTCGCCGACGCCGTGCTCGACGAGATCGGCGGCGGGTCGGCGGCCGTTCTCGTGCAGGACTACCAGCTCGCCCTGGTGCCGGCGCTGCTCAAGGCCGCGCGGCCGGAGCTGCAGATCGGCCTGTTCTGGCACATCCCGTGGCCGAACCCGGAGGCGTTCCGCATCTGCCCGTACGGGCCGGAGATCCTGGCCGGCATGCTCGGCGCCGACTTGCTCGGTTTCCACCTGCAGCAGCACTGCAACAGCTTCCTCGACACCGTGGACCGGGTGCTGGAGTCGAGGCTCGACTGGGACCACTTCGCGGTCGAGCTCAAGGGGCACGTGTCGCACGTGCAGCCGTTCCCGATCAGCGTGCAGCCGTGGTCCGAGCGCCAGGTCCCGGGCGGCGAGGAGCTGGCGGCCCAGATCGCCGAGCTCAAGGCCGAGCACAAGCTCGGGGATGTCTACGTCGCGCTCGGCGTCGACCGCATCGACTACACCAAGGGGCTGCCGGAACGGTTCCGCGCCGTGGACCGCTTCCTCGAGCTGTGGCCCGAGTACCGGCAGCGCTTCACGTTCGTCGAGCTGGGGGCGCCGAGCCGCACCCACATCGCCCGCTACCGCGACCACATCGCCGAGCTCGAGAAGCTCGCCGACGAGATCAACTGGAAGCACCAAAGCGACGGTTGGAAGCCGATCCGGTTCCTCGTCGCCCATCATGACGCCGCCACCGTGC
>JAJXUY010000151.1 GCA_021782525.1 Acidobacteriota bacterium
TCGCCTACCTTGCGCTGGCGCCGTTCCTGCGCCTGGCGGTGGTCACCAACGCGGTCTACGTCGTGGCGGGCGTCGTGATGACCGTCGCCGGCGCCGCGGTGCTGCGGCGCAACCGCTACCTCCACCTGCACCTGTTTGGGCACCACCATGAGAGCGGCGAGGGGATGGAGCCGACGAGCGGCGTGCTCGGACGCCACCACACCGCGCCCGCGGCCGCGCAGGCGCCCCCCGTGCGCTGGACGCTCATCCACGGGTTCATTGCCGGGTTCGGCTTCGGGGCGTTCGCGATCTTCGTCAACACGGTCGCGGCGCCAGCGATGCCTAGCGCCTGGCTCGGGTTTCTGCCCGGCCTCCTCTTCGGCCTCGGCACGATGATCACGCTCGCGGCGGTGGGCGCCCTGTTCGGCGCCTCGCTGCGCTGGACGCGCGCGCTGCGCGAGGACGAGGTCCGCCGCATCGGCTCGCAGACCGGTGGCCGCACGCTCCTGTTCGGCGGCGTGCTGTTTGTCCTCGTCGGCGTCCTCGGCCTCACCGGGGTCGACCGCCGGCTGCCGGTGAACCCGGGTGAGTCGCTGATCTGGGTGTTCATGGTTGCCGTCGCGCTGCCCGCGTTCATCTACTCGTTCAAGGAGGTCAGGAACGCGCGGCGGGAGTGCAACCCCTGCTGAGGCCAGCGCCGCCTCCCGGCCGGCCCTCGGCGTCACCGTTTCGACCGCTCGCTCGTCTCTATCTGGTGCACGGCCCCGGGTGGGGCACGGGGCGACAGTATGATGGGTGGGGGCCGGGAGGTCGAATGGCGTCGTCCGTGCGGGGGATCAGAATCGGCCCGGTGGCTGCGACCGCCCTCGGCGTTGCCCTGGTGGCCGCCGTGGGCTGGGTGGACTTCATCACCGGCCGCGACGTCGCCGTCACCGTGTTCTACCTTCCCGGCGTGTTCGTCGCTGCATGGTTCGGTGGGACGGTGAGCGGCCTGGTCGTCGCCGGATTGGCCACCACGGTGTGGCTGCTCGCGGACCGGTTCGGCGGTTCCATCGACTTCGGCCCGCTGGTTCCGGAGTGGAACGCCCTCGGTCTGCTCGTGCTTCTCGTGGTCGGCGTCGCCGGCGTGGCCAAGCTGAAGGGCGCACTGCGTCGCGAGCGGGCGCTCTCGCGCGAGGACCCGACGACCGGCGTCGCGAACGCCCGCGCGTTCGTGGAGGCGGCCGGGCGCGAGATCGAGCGCTCGCGGCGGTCGGGACGGCCGTTCTCTCTCGTGTTCGCCGACTGCGACGACTTCAAGGTGGTCAACGACACGCACGGCCACATGGCCGGCGACGCTGTGCTGCGAGCCGTCGCGCAACGGATCCGCGCCGCGGTGCGCGAGGTCGACATCCTGGCGAGGCTGGGCGGGGACGAGTTCGTCGTGCTGATGCCCGAGACCGGCGAGGAGGGCGCCCGCGCGGCCGTGGAACGCATCCGCGCCGCGCTCAGGGGCCCGGACGCCGGCCGTGTTCCGGTGACGCTCAGCATCGGCCTGGCGACGTTCTCGGGCGACTGGCCGTCGCTCGAGGAGGCGCTGCGCGACGCCGATCGCCTGATGTACGCCGCGAAGAGCGCCGGGAAGGACACGGTCCGGACCGAGGCGTTCCGCACCGTTCGAGCCCTGGCGCTCTGAGCGCACGCCCGCGCGCGGTCTCGCATCGCGTTAGCACCACGGCTCGTCATCTCGTGAGGCGACGCCAGGGACCGCCCGGATCACAGGCTGTCGCGATGCACGCCGCGCACGGCGCGGCCGGAAGGGTCGGCAGCGGCGCGGAACGCCGCGTCCCACTCGATCGCCGCCGGCGTTGAGCAGGCGATGCTCGGCCCGCCGGGCACGCACGCCGCGGCGGCCGCCGACGGGAAGTGCTGCTCGAACAGCGACCGGTAGAGGTACGCCTCCTTGGTGGCGGGAGGGTTGATGCCGAACCGCGCCGCGGCGCGCCCCATCTGCTCGTCGGTGACCTCACGCCCGGCAAGCGCCTTGAGCGAGTCGATCCAGCCGTAGCCGACGCCGTCGGAAAACTGCTCTTTCTGGCGCCACAGGATTGCGTCCGGCAGCGCGCCGCGGAACGCATCGCGTAGCACCTGCTTTTCGATCCCCCCCGGCGCCACCAGCTTCGCCGCCGGATCGAACGCCATCGCCGTGTCGAGGAACTCGCGGTCGAGGAACGGCACCCGCGCCTCGACCCCCCACGCCGCCATCGCCTTGTTGGCGCGCAGGCAGTCGAACCAGTGCAGCTGGTCGAGCTTGCGCACCGTCTCCTCGTGCAGCGCCCGCGCCGACGGTGCCTTGTGGAAGTAGAGGTAACCGGCGAAGATCTCATCCGCGCCCTCGCCCGAGAGCACCATCTTCACCCCCATCGCCTTGATGCGCCGTGCCATCAGATACATCGGCGTCGACGCGCGCACGGTGGTCACGTCGTAGCTCTCGATCTGGTAGATCACGTCGGCGAGCGCGTCGAGCCCCTCCTGCACCGTGTAGTGGAACTCGTGGTGCACCGATCCGAGCGCCTCCGAAACGGTGCGCGCGGCGGCGAGGTCGGGGGCGCCGTCGAGGCCGATCGAGAATGTGTGCAGGCGCGGCCACCACGCCTCGCTGCGACCACCCTCCTCGACGCGACGCCGGGCGAAGCGGGCGGCGGTCGCGGCGATGAGCGACGAGTCGAGCCCACCCGAGAGCAGCACCCCGTACGGCACGTCGCTCATGAGCTGCCGCTCGACCGCGCGCTCGAGCGCGGAGCGCAGCGCGGCGCCGTCCGCCGGCCGGCCCGCGACCGCCTCGTACGGCCGCCACGCCGGCGCCCAGTAGCGCCGCGGCGCGCCCTCGTCGCTCGCGAACACGTGCCCGGGCGGGAACTCCGTGACATCGCGACAGACGCCCTCGAGCGCCTTGAGCTCCGAGGCCACGAACGTCCGCCCGGCGTCGTCGTGGCCCCAGTAGAGCGGGCACACGCCAACCGGGTCGCGCCCCGCGACCCAGCGCCCGCGCGCCGTGTCCCAGAGGACGAAGGCGAAGATGCCGTTGAGGTCGTCGAGGAAGGCGGCGCCGCGCTGCTGGTAGAGCGCCAGGATCACCTCGCAGTCGGAGGCGGTGCGGAAGGCGTACGGCGCCGCGAGCCCCGCCTCGAGCAGCGCGTGGTTGTAGATCTCGCCGTTGACCGAGAGCACGCAGCTCCCGTCCGGGGAAACGAGCGGCTGCGCGCCGTGCTCGAGGTCGACGATGGCGAGCCGCTCGTGGGCGAGGACGGCGCGCTCGTCCGCGTACACCCCGCTCCAGTCCGGCCCGCGATGGCGCTGCCGCCGTGACAGCCGCAGTGCGAGCGGGCGCAGGCGCGCCGCGCCGCCGTTCGCGTCGAAGATCCCCAGGATTCCGCACATCGTCTCGGCTCCTTTCCCCGCCAAGGCGCGAAAGAAAAGAGCCCCCAACCGTTTCGGCCGGGGGCTCGGTAGCACCGTCGGGCGTGCGGCGCGCTACACGTGCCCCTCCGGGCCGGCGTTGGTATTGCCGCCCACGACACCGAGGGACGTGTTCACGCGTCGCATCGTGTCGCGACGCTACCCGACGCCGCGCCGCGTGTCAACCGCAACACCGCCCGGCGAGCGGATAGGCGAGATGCCGATACCTGCTGCTGATTGCTGGCGTCACCTCGGCTGCGGCGGTACGATCCTCTCCGTCGCGAAGCCGTCCCGGCGGCGGGCGGGGTGCCGATCGGGAATCCTCAACCCGCGCACGTTGTCCTCCTTGGAGGGAAGGGACCATCATGGATCCGAGCGCTTACCCCATCCAGACCCTCGACCTCGACTTCCAGGGAGAGCCTGGAGTCATCGCCGCGTTCCTCGTCCGCACGAGCGCGGGGCCGCTCCTCGTCGAGTCGGGGCCCGCCTCCACCTACGCGGCCCTCGCGGCCGCCCTGCGCCGCGCCGGCGTGGAGCCGGCCGATGTCAGGCACGTCCTCCTTACCCACATCCACCTCGACCACGCCGGCGCGGCGTGGCGGCTGGCCTCTCTCGGCGCCGAGGTGCACGTCCACCCGGCCGGAGCGCCCCACCTCCAGGACCCCTCCAAGCTGCTGGCCTCGGCGCGCAAGATCTACCAGGAGCAGATGGACCCGCTGTGGGGGGCGCTGGAACCGATCCCCGCCGAGCGCATCCGGCTGCTGGCCGACGGCGAGGTCCTGCGCTTCGGGGACGTGGCGATCGAGGCGCTCTTCACGCCGGGCCACGCGATCCACCACGTCGCGTACCGGCTCGACGGGGCCGTCTTCACCGGCGACGTGGGGGGCGTGCGGATCGACGGCGGCCCGGCGGTGGCGCCGTGCCCGCCTCCGGACATCGACCTGGAGCTGTGGAGGGTCTCCCTCGACCGGATCCGCGCCGTGCGGCCGCAGGTGCTCTACCTCACCCATTTCGGACCGTTCGCCGACGCGGCCGAGCACCTCGACGGCGTGGAGCGGAGCCTGCGCGGACTCTCGGCGTGGGTCCTCGAGCGCATGCGCGCCGGCGATGCCGAGAGCGAGCTCGTGACCCGCCTCGACGCCTACGCCCGCGGCTACCTCGACGGCGTTTCGGGCAGGGAGGGGCTGGCGCGCTCCTACCAGCTCGCCAACCCGGCGTTCATGAGCGCGGCCGGCCTCGCCCGCTACTGGCGCAAGGCCCACCCGGACGCGCTGGCGAGCTCGTAGCCGCGCCCCGCGACGCCGCCGCGCGCTGCTATCGTTCCCGCCCTCGTCAGCCTGCGAGGTTGCTTCGGCCGCTGCGCGGCCTCGCAATGAGCGAGTGGTGTCGGCGTCGCCAGGACCCGGGTCGGCGCTACCCCTTGAGCTCGGGGAAGTCCTCTTCCCAGAACTCGCCCTCGCCCCGCTCGCCCGCCGCGGAGCGGCGCCGCAGATCGACGCGGCGGATCTTGCCCGAGATGGTCTTGGGCAGCTCCGAGAACTCGATGCGGCGGATGCGCTTGTACGGCGACAGGCGCTCGCGCGCGAAACGGAAGAGAGCGAGGGCGGTCTCGCGGTCGGGCGGGTAGCCGGCGCGCAGGACCACGTACGCCTTCGGCACCGCCAGCTTCAGCGGGTCGGGGCTCGGCACCACGGCCGCCTCGGCCACGGCCTCGTGCTCGATGAGGAACGACTCCAGCTCGAACGGGCTGATCCGGTAGTCCGAGCTCTTGAAGACGTCGTCCGCCC
>JAJXUY010000152.1 GCA_021782525.1 Acidobacteriota bacterium
ACACCCTTCTTGCAGCCTGCTGCGCCCTAACGCCCCGCTTCAGGCGCGCGCCCGACGAACTGCGCGTCGTTGGCACCGCATGATTCTCGAACACCGTATCTTCTCCACGCCGGGACCGTCGCGGGCGCGCCGCCTGCAAGCGGCTGTTAGGTGGCCCGTCCAGTACGGTCCAAGTCCACCCGATCTCTGGCAAAGTAGCGCTTTTCAGGTCTACCGAACGCCAACACGGACGCGAGGTAGGTGATGAGAGCCATACACGCCCAAAGTGGCCACGTCCGCCCGAGGCGCTGGCCGCGAAAACCGATCATGAGGAACGCTGTCCAGCCCACAGCCGCCGTGGACCCCAGGTACAAGGCGTTGAGGACCCGCGCCCAGTGCCGCCTCCGAAGGAGACCGAAAAGGCACACCCCGCTGAAAAGAACAATGACCCCTGCCACGAACATCTCGACCGGGTCGAGCGTCGTTATGTAGAGAACACCCTCGCCCACCGCTCCGAGTAAAAGGAGTGCCTGAACAACCATGGTAACCACGACCGAGACGGGTGCTCTCACGGACAACCTGCCTCGGCCCACCTAACGCCGCCGTTCAGCCGCCCGCCGGCTGGCGCGCGGGTTGCGCACGCAAGCCGCGTGACAGCCGAGTGGGGCGGCTGCAACGGCTGGTTAGGCGTCATCTCCGCGTCCACCGAGGTACGCGACCGACTTGCATTGCGGGCAACGAGGACTCGCACCACCGTAATGGAGAAGACGGACGAGCTTGCCTTCAAAGTCCCAGCACCGTGAACAGAAGGGACCTTCCCGCCGCTTCCCCGGGGTCGATCGCCAATAGGCATTCTGGTCGAACGCTAGCTCATCCCTAACCTCGAGTCGACTCTCTAGCTCCCTATTCTCGTCAACCAGGTCCATGACCTGGGCCTGCAAATCGAGGAGTGTGCGGTAGAGATCGAGGTTATCCATCTGCTGGATGATCTTGACAGCGTCCTTCACCGACTCGACTACTCCCATTGCATCCTCCCCAGCTCTTGCCTCACACCATGACGCCTAACGCCGCCGTTCAGCCGCCCGCCGGCTGGCGCGCGGCTTGCCCGCGCAGGCCGCGTGACAGCCGAGTGGGACGGCTGCAACGGCATGTTAGGCAGCGACCATTTCTAGAACTTCAGCACCGACTTAATCAGAGCGAAGGCGATAGCTGCAAGGACACCTCCGAGTGCAGTGATTGCGAGGCGGCCGAGCGGCTTGTCGTACCAGGGTTTGTGGACTGAGAGAAGAAAGGCCGCGTGAGACGCGATGAGCTGTGCGAGATCCGTCTGGGCTTTCGCGAGCAGCCACTCCCGGCGCGCATCCACCGACCACTGGTTCTTGAAGCCGATTAGTTCTGCCTGACGAGCCAGAAGTCCGTTAAGCGCTTCTGACACCGCAGCCATCTGTGCCGCGAGCGGACGCAGGAGCAGTGACTTGAGTTGCTGGTCAGCGGGAGGCCGAAAGGCTTCCAACGCCTTTCGAACCGCGTCAAGATAGGCGTTCAAGAGGTCATCCAGTCCATGCTCGCAAGCCTGCTGTAGCTGCTGCATCAGACCAGAGGAGCGACTGTTGCCAGTTGTACCGGCTCGGTTCTGCACCGTGTTCAAGTCCGACTGGACCTTCGCCATGCGGTCGGACCAATAGAGGCTCGCGGCATTCTGAAGGTACGTCTCCACCTCAGGCATTCAGGCCTCCAGTCGCTGCCTAACGCCCCGCTTCAGGCGCGCGCCCATTCCACTGGGCCCTGCCGGCAGCTCATGACCCTGGACCACGCTGTACCCTCCAAACCAGCAGACCGCCGGGCGCGGCGCCTGCAAGCGGCTGTTAGGCGGACCCCCTTAACAAGACCAATCCACGAAGTCAAAGTACACGATTGCACGAAATCGGCGCGCGGAGTAACGGTCGAGCGGTGGGAGACCGACGAACCGAAGCGCGCAAACCGCGCTCAGCGCGGTCTCACTAAGACCCATCGGAAGGCCTCGGATAACCCTGGCGTCGGTTACCGAGCCGTCTGCCGCAATGACCCCTTCGACCTCGACAATTCCCCGGACCCGCGCCTTCGCGGCACCCTGTGGATACTCTAGGGGAGCCGGTAGCGACTCCAAGTACGCAAACAGATCGTCTTCGGAGCCCTCAGCGTCACGCAGGGTGAGGCACGCGACCGTCCCCTTCCCATTAGGCAAGGGTAGAAGTCCGCCTGCGAAACGTTCACCTGCCATCAAGGAGCCCATTGGGTAGCGGTGGGCACATCCGCCGGTCAGCACCGACGCGCTGCACGCGAGCATGGCAATGATGGCGTTCCGCCTAACGCAAATTAGATGGACTAAGGGAAATCGGGAGGGCGAGAGGCGGAGGCTCGGGTTACGATTTCCGTTAGCGGACATTTGGTCTTCGAACCTCCTGGCAAGACTCATTATGCGCCTCGCCTGTTGCCGTGGCGGGGTCCGGGATAGGCGGCGCCGGAGGCCGCCTATACCGTCCACAGGGTGACCCCTCCGCTGGTCGGTCGCCGGCCATCCTGTCGCCGCGAAAGTCGACCCCTCTCCAACTCAGCGCTCACAGGCCGTCGACCGGACTCCGCACGCCGCGCCCGCCGGCCTTGTTCAACACGTGCGTGTAGATCATGGTCGTCGAGACGTCCTTGTGTCCCAGCAACTCCTGGATCGTGCGGATGTCGTACCCGTCCTCGAGCAGGTGCGTGGCGAACGAGTGCCGCAGCGTGTGACAGCCGACCGGCTTGCTCAGGCCCGCCTGCAGGGCGGCCGCGCGCACGGCCTTCTGGACGGCGCTCTCGTGCAGGTGGTGGCGCATGAGGGCGCCGGTCGTCTCGTCCTTCCACACGGTCGTCGCCGGGAACACCCACTGCCACGGCCATTCCCGGCCCGCGTTCGGGTACTTGAGCGCGAGCGCGCCCGGGAGCCGCACCCTCCCCGCCCCGGCCGCGAGGTCCCGACATGGCGTGCCTGGACTTTGGCGAGGTGCTCCTCGATCGGCGCCCGCAGCGAAACAGGGAGCATGGTGTGCCGGTCCTTCCCACCCTTGCCGTTGCGGATCAGGATCTCGTTGCGCTCGAAATCCAGGTCCTTGACCCGGAGCTGAAGCCCTTCGAGCAGCCGCATCCCGGTCCCGTAGAGCAGGCGGCAGACGAGGCTCGGCGTCCCACGCACACCGGTCAGGAGCCTCCTCACCTCGTCGCGGCTCAGGACCACGGGCAAACGGGCGGGCCGCCGCGCCCTCACGAGGCATTCCAGCCAGGGGACCTCGAGGCCCAGCGCCTCCCGGTACAGGAACAGCAGCGCCGCGAGCGCCTGGTTCTGGGTGGAGGCCGCGACGTGACCTTCGACGGCGAGGTGGGACAGGAACGTGTTGATCTCGACGTCGCCCATCTCCCGCGGATGCCGCTTGCCGTGGAAGAGGATGAAGCGGCGGATCCAGCCGACGTAGGCATCCTCGGTGCGCGGCGAGTAGTGCCGCGCTCGCAGCGCCGTGCGCACGAGGTCGAGCAGGCGCGGCGCGCGGGCTTCGGGTGTCGCTGCAAACAACGTGGCGATCTTCACGCTGATCGGGCGGTCCATGCGGATCTCCTCTCCCGAAACGGCGTGAACGGTGCCCCCAATCTGGCGCCTTGGCGCGGCGGCGTCAAGCGCCCGGCCGCCGCCCCGCGCGGGCCCGGCCGGCGCAAAGCACGCTGCCGCGGTTGGATCGATCGCCAAATCGCTGAACACGCGTGACTTTTCTCGGCACGATGGTTTTCTCAGGCGTCGTCTCGCAAATTGTATACCAGGTAACGAGACGCTACGCCCCGCTGGTTGCACCGACGGCGCACCGGCCTGGTGGTGCCGGCGGCCGAGCCACGGCGAACGAGGCGAACGGGCGCCCGGCGCCGCACGGCGGCCGGCAGGACGCTTCAGCAGGAGCGGCGCTACGGCAGGCGGGCGGCGGTCTGGTCGGCGAGGCGCTTGACCTTCTCGGGCGGGAGCAGGTCGGCCGCGGTCGCGGCGGAGACCGACAGCGAGTAGTACGACAGCCCCTTGACGGCTCCGCAGGTGGTCCCGAGCGCCACCGGCTCGTCGCCGTGCGTCGCGGGCGGCGTCATCGTCCAGCAGGTCGTGGCGCCGAGCTTCGTCTCCTTGACCGTGTAGCCCATCGAGCGCAGTCGCTCCCGCGGCGCCGCGAGCCTCGCCTCGGCCTCCTTCACCGCCTCGGGACCGGCCGGCTCGCGGCCGTACGCCAGCGTCAGCGCGCGCGTCCCGGCGCTCCCCTGGCAGGTCCATGCCGTCTCGCCCGGGAGGTGCGCCGCGCCTTTGGCGAACGGGACCGCCATCCCGGCCAGCGGCCGGGCGAGCTTGGCGCCGAGCGCCGCCTCGATCTCGGCCGGCCGCAGCGGGGCGCACGCCTGCTGCGACGCCGGGCTCGACTGGGCCAGCAACGGCACCGCCACCAGACACGAAACCGCGAACATCGTGCACGCCGGTCGCTTCGTCATCGGAGATCCCCCCTGCGCAACTGCCACCCACCCGCTTCTGGCGTCGCCGCCCGGCGGCCGCACCCGGCGGGCGGCCGGGCCGCGCCCGCGGATCATAGCGCGCTCAGGCCCCGTCCACGCCGCCGCCGGTCGCCTCGAGCAGCGCCAGCGCCTCGGCAACCCGCGAGGTGGGGACGAGCAGCCGCGCGCCCTCCGCCCGGTCCACCCCGGCGAACTCGCCGCCGGCGTCGTCGGCGAGCACCGCCGCCTCGATCCCCTCGGCGATCAGGTACGACGCCGCGAGCTCCGCCTCCTGGCGTGAGCCGAACGACGCCACCTCGGCCGGCGGGTCGTCCTTGCGGCCGAGCATGCCCGCCGCGACGTTTTCGGCGCCGCCACCCAGCGCCGGCGGCGGTGGTCCGGCGGCGAGCCGGGTGCCGCACTTCGGGCATACCGAGACCGTATCGACGTACTCGGCGGGGACGCCGTCCTCGACGTAGTCGGGGCACTCCGGATTGGGGCAGTACATGGCTCGCCTCCTCGTTCCATGGTCTCACACCGGCGCGCCGAGGGCCGTCACGGCGTCATCAGGTAGAGGTCGACGCGGTCGAGCGGCACGATCTCGACGCCGCCGAGGCCCGCCGCGGCGGCGAGCGAGCGCACGCTCTCGGCGCTGAGACGGTGCG
>JAJXUY010000153.1 GCA_021782525.1 Acidobacteriota bacterium
TCCTCGACCTCGGCCTGCCGGACCGCGACGGGATCGCCGTGATCCGCGACCTGCGCGAGTGGTCGCAGGTGCCGATCGTCGTGCTCTCGGTGCGCGACCGCGAGGCCGACAAGGTGACCGCGCTGGAAGCCGGCGCCGACGACTACCTGACGAAGCCGTTCGGGGTCGGGGAGCTGCTCGCCCGCCTTCGCGTCGCCCTCCGCCACGCGTCGGTCGCGGGCAGCGGCGGCGAGGAGCCGGCGTTCACGGTCGGCGACCTCCGGGTGGACCTCGCCCGGCGACAGGTGTTCGTGGGCGAGCGCGAGGTGCGGCTGACGCCGATCGAATACAAGCTCCTCGCGGTCCTCGTCAAACATGCCGGGAAGGTGCTCACGCACCGCCAGCTCCTGCACCAGGTCTGGGGGCCGGAGTACGGCGACGAGAACCACTACGTGCGCGTCTACGTGGCCCAGCTCAGGCACAAGCTCGAGCACGACCCGGCACGGCCCCACTACCTGCGCACCGAGCCCGGCGTCGGCTACCGCCTCGTCTCGGAGTGACCGGTCGCCGCCCCCCCGCGCCGGTGCGGCCGGCCGGCTACGCCCCGTGGATCCCGACCAGGCGGTGGGCGTCCTCGTCGTAGAGACGCAGCCGGAGGGAGCGCAAGCTGCCCAGCAAGGTCAAGCGATCCACTCGCCGGAGCAGGGGCTGCTCGCGGTAGGCCTTCGGGAGGCGGTAGTTGGGGATGCGAGGCGCGAGGTGATGGATGTGGTGGAAGCCGATGTTCCCGGAGAACCACTGCAGCACCCGGGGCAACGCGTAGAGCGAGCTGCCGTCCATCGCCGCCGCGACGAAATCGCGCTCCCCGCGCCGCGCCCAGTAGACGCCCTCGAACTGGTGCTGGACGTAGAACAGCCAGAGGCCGGCGGCGCCGGCCGTCGCGAGCAGCGGCAGTTCCACGAGCAGCGTCGCCCTGACGCCGGCGGTCGCGAACAGCGCCCCGAAGATCACGAGGAGCGCCAGGTTGGTCGCGTAGACGCTCATCCTGGCGCGCGGGCTGGACCCCGCGCGGCTGAGGCGATTCCTGACGAGGAACAGGTACGACGGCGCGACACCGAGGAAGACGAACGGGCTGCGGTAGAGCCGGTATCCGACCCGCCGCCAGAACGGCGCCTCTCGGTACTCCTTGACGGTCATCGTCCACACGTCCCCAGAGCCCCGCCGGTCGAGGTCGCCCGCGGTGGCGTGGTGCTTGGCGTGCTCCTCCCGCCAGTCGTCGTACGGGGTGAGCGTCAGGATGCCCGTGATGTACCCCACGGCCCGGTTGGCGGCCTGCGAGCGGAAGAACGAGCCGTGGCCGCAGTCGTGGAAGATGATGAACACGCGCACCATGAAGCCGGCCGCGAGGAGCGTGACCGGGAGCGCGAGCCAGTACGAGACGGCAAGCAGGCGGTAGGCCAGGTACCACAGCGCGAGGAAAGGGACGACGCTGTCGGCGATCTGCCATACGCTGCGCTTGAGGTCGGCGTGCTGATAGGTGGCGACGATCTGCCGCCAGTTGCGTTTCACCTCGTCGAAACGGGAAGAGGAAGCGGATGGGCCGAGGGAGAGGTCAGGCATTTGATCCCTTCAATCACTGTCAACCCGATCCGCCCGCCGCGCCATTCCTGGCCGATCGGCATCGCGGGCAGCTCGAAGCCCGAACTATCTGCGGGTATGAGCCAACCCCAACAGGCGCAGCGGATCGGGCCACTGGAACGACGAGATCGGCCAGGAGCAAGAGGCCCCGAGCTCTCGCGCCGCCGGACCCCGGGGCCCGTTGCAGTCGCGGCGCTTCGCCCGGTCAAGGCGCCGCGCCTTTCGGACCACTGGCCACTGACCACGGACCACGGGCCACGGACCACGGACCACGTTTTCCCAGCGCCCGCAGCTCCGTCCCGTCCCCGTGCGACAATGCCGCCACGGAGGGGCCATGGCGTTCCGCGACCTGCGCGACTACCTGACGGCGCTCGAGGGCGCGGGCGAGCTACGGCGCGTCACGGCCGAGGTCTCGCCGCTCCTCGAGATCACCGAGATCGCCGACCGCGTGGTCAAGAAGCAGGGCCCGGCGCTCCTTTTCGAGCGCGTGACCGGCGCTTCGATGCCGGTGGCGATCAACCTGTTCGGCTCGATCCCGCGGGTGATGCGGGCGCTCGAAGTGGGGTCGTGGCAGGAGTGGTCCGACCGCCTCGATTTCTTCCTCGAGCCGAAGGCGCCGACGTCGCTGCTCGACAAGGTGCGCACGTTGCCGAAGCTCGCCGAGGTGGCGGGGATCTTCCCCAAGGTCGTCAAGGACGGTCCGGTGCACGAGGTCGTCGCGACCGGCGAGCAGGTGGATCTGCACGAGCTCCCGGCGCTGCAGTGCTGGCCCGAGGACGGCGGCCGCTTCTTCACGCTCACCAACGTGATCACGAAAGACCCGGCGAGCGGCGGGCGCAACTGCGGCATGTACCGGCTGCAGCTGTTCGACCGCAACACCACGGGGATGCACTGGCACCTGCACCACGACGCGGCGCGCATCTTCCGCGACACCAGCGCCGCGGGCCGGCGCACCGAGGTCGCGGTCGCGTTCGGCGGCGACCCGGCGACGATCTTCGCGCCGGCCGTGCCGCTGCCGCCGGGGGTCGACGAGATGTTGTTCGCCGGGTTCGTGCGCCGCGAGCCGGTCGAGATGGTGCGCTGCGTCAGCGTCGACCTCGAAGTCCCGGCGCGCGCGGAGATCATCCTCGAGGGGTGGGTGGACCCCGCCGAGCGGCGGCGCGAGGGGCCGTTCGGCGACCACACCGGGTTCTACTCGCTCGCCGACGACTACCCGGTCTTCCACGTCACCGCGGTCACGCGGCGGAACGACGCGATCTACCCGACGACGATCGTCGGGCGGCCGCCGATGGAGGACGGCTACATGGGGTACGCGATCGAGCGCATGTTCCTGCCGCTGATGAAGAAGATGCTCCCCGAGGTGGTGGACTACCACATGCCGCTCGAGGGCGTCTTCCACAACCTGATGATCGTGGCGATCGACAAGCGTTACCCACAGCACGCCCGCAAGGTGATGCACGGGATCTGGGGGCTCGGGCAGGCGACGTTCACCAAGGTGATCGTGGTGGTGGACGCCGACGTGAACGTCCAGGACCCGGCCGAGGTGGCGTGGCGCGCGCTCGGCAACATCGACCCGCGCCGCGACCTGGAGTTCGTGACGGGTCCGGCCGAGACGCTCGACCACGCCTCGGCGATGCCGTGGTGGGGGAGCAAGGTCGGGATCGACGCGACCCGCAAGTGGCCGAGCGAGGGGTTCGCCCGAGAGTGGCCGGGCGACATCGTGATGAGCCCTGAAGTGAAGGCGAGGATCGACGCGCTCTGGAGCCGGCTGGGCATCGAGACGTGACGGTTCGTACCCCGTGGTCGTATACCTCGACGTGATCATCAAGCATTTTGTAGAGAGTTTGCTCACGCCATAGACTCGAAGGAGGCCGCCATGCGGTCACGATCCTGGGGTGTGATTGTCGGGTCCGGTCTGGTGATGGGCCTCGCTGGGCTCGCCGACGCCGACTGCCCTGACCTGGTCGGGCGGTGGCCCGTGCCCGTGCAGGCGGTGACGGCGGCCGGGACGACGGTGTACGTCGGCAGCGGCTCGACGTTCGTGGCGCTCGACGTCTCGAACCCGGCCTCGCCGAGTGCGCTCGGTAGCGTGACCTTGCTGGCGGCCATCAGCAGGATCGCCGTGTCGGGGAGCTTCGCTTACGTCGCCGCCGGTGCCGCGGGCTTGCGGGTCCTCGCTGTGTCGGACCCTGCGCATCCGGTCGAAGTGGGGCACGCGGACGGGCCGGCCTACGACGTCGCGGTATCCGGCACGCACGTCTACGTTGCCGCCGGTGACCTGCGAATCTACGACGTCGTCAATCCGGCAGCACCGGTCCTGGTGGTTTCATGGACCCCTCCCGAACACTCGGTCACGATCGTGGCCGCGGCAGGTGAGTTCGCGTACGTCGCAGGTCCCACGAGCTCGATTCTTGCGGGCGTGACCATCGTCCGCGTTTCCGACCCAGCCCATCCTGTCCCCTTGGGCTTCATGAGATGGGGTGGGCTCGACCAGCCGCTCCCGACTAATCTTACGGTGGTTGGCACCCTTCTCTTCGTGAGCGGCTCTGGCGATATGGGGGACGAAATTGCCATCGTCGACGTGTCGAACCCGGCGGCGCCGGTGGGGCTGGGATCCTATGGCGGCGTCGGGGGGGCCGTCGCAGTGAGCGGTGCCCTTCTGTTCTCTGATTTCAGCGTCATCAACATCGCGGATCCACATCACCCGTTCCTGGTAGGCTCGCGGCCTTCCACGGCCATTGTGAAGGGGGTCGCGGTCACGGGTCACACCGTCCTCGTGGCGGGTTCGGAAAGCGGGCTCTACCTGTTCGACGACTCGGCGTGCGGGGCGAGCGGGTGCTCGCTCGCGTGCACCCCGGTGGTGCCGGCGAGCGCCGTGGCCGGCACCCCGGTCGTCTTCCAGGGCGCCGTCCTGCAGGGCGGGTGCACGGGGACGCCGGCGTTCGACTGGGACTTCGGCGATGGATCGGCCCACTCGAGCGAGCCAAGCCCGAGCCACGCCTACCCGTTCGGGGGGGCGTTCCACTGGTCTGTGGCGGTGACCCTGGCCGGGGCGAGCTGCGCGGCGTCCGGGACGATCTCGGTGGCCTCGAACCTCCCGCCGATCACCGCGCCCGGGGCGTACGCCTACGTCGTGCCGACCTCGGCGCACAAGGCCGGCTACAACGGCACGAGCTGGGTGACCGACCTGGTGCTCACGAACCCCGGCTTGACCGACACCACAGCTCGCGTCTACTTCATGAAGGGGGGACGCGACAACACCAGCAGCCCGGCCCGCCCGGTGATCGTCCCCCTGCGGCGGTCGGCCAAGCTCACGGACGTGGTGGCGAGCACGTTCTCCGAGACCGGCGCGTCGGGAGCGATCGCGGTCGGCTCCGACGTGCCGCTGATCGTCACGTCGCGGACGTACAACGACGCGCTCACCGGAACGTACGGGCAGTTCGTCGCGGGGACACCGGTCGCGCAGGCGTTCGGCTCGGGGACGAGCGCGTGGCTGACAGGGCTTTCGCAGTCGGTGAGCGACACCGTAGGGTTTCGCACCAAC
>JAJXUY010000154.1 GCA_021782525.1 Acidobacteriota bacterium
AGAAGCGCACCGCCGCCGAGACCGCCGAAGCCCTCTCACGCCTGCTCGAGGACCGGCTCGACCCTCTCCTCGACTGGGAGGCGGCGCGCCTGGAATCGGAGATGCGCGCGTTCGCCGAGGCGGCCGGGTGGAAGAGCGGCGACCTGTTCATGCCGGTGCGCATCGCCGTCACCGGCAAGTCCGCGACGCCGCCGTTGTTCGAGACGATGGAGGTGCTCGGGCGCGAGCTGTGCCGCCGCCGCCTGCGCCGGGCGGTGGAGACGCTCGCGGGGATGAGCGCCGCGGCCGCGCCCGTGGCCTCGCCGGAAGGGGTGTGAACCGATGGCCACCAGCGAACCCACCGCCACGCTCGACTTCATCCGCGAGATCGTCGCCGGCGACCTCGCGAGCGGCAAGCACGCCGCGGTCGTCACCCGCTTTCCGCCGGAGCCGAACGGCTACCTGCACATCGGCCACGCCAAGTCGATCTGCCTCAACTTCGGTATCGCGGCGCAGTTCGGCGGGCGCTGCCACCTGCGCTACGACGACACCAACCCGACCAAGGAGGAGCGCGAGTACATCGAGGCGATCGAGCGCGACGTGCGCTGGCTCGGGTTCGACTGGGGAACGCACCTCTACTTCGCGTCGGACTACTTCGAGCGGATGTACGCCTGGGGCGAGCTGCTAATCGGCAAGGGGAAGGCGTACGTCTGCGACTGCACTCCCGACGAGGTGCGGCAGCGGCGCGGCACGCTCACCGAGCCGGGGCGGGCGTGCGCGCACCGCGACCGCTCCGCGGTCGAGAGCCTCGACCTCTTCCGCCGCATGCGCGCCGGGGAGTTCCCCGACGGCGCCCGCACGCTGCGGGCGCGGATCGACATGGGGTCGGGGAACATCAACATGCGCGACCCGGTGCTCTACCGCATCCTGCACGCGGCGCACCCGCACGCGGGGGCGGCGTGGTGCCTCTACCCGATGTACGACTACGCCCACCCGCTCGAGGACGCGATCGAGGGGATCACGCACTCGATCTGCACCCTGGAGTTCGAGGACCACCGCCCGTTCTACGACTGGGTCATCGACGAGTGCGGGCTGCCCGAGCCGCACCCGCGCCAGATCGAGTTCGCGAGGCTGAACCTCACCTACACGGTGATGTCGAAGCGCAAGCTGCTGCAGCTCGTGCAGGAGGGCGTGGTCTCCGGCTGGGACGACCCGCGCATGCCGACGATCTCCGGGTTGCGCCGGCGCGGCTTCACCCCGGAAGCGATCCGCGACTTCGCCGACCGCATCGGCGTCGCCAAGCGCGACAGCGTGGTGGACGTGCAGCTGCTCGAGCACTGCCTGCGCGAGGACCTCAACCGCCGCGCGCCGCGCAAGTTCGCGGTGCTGCGGCCGCTCAAGCTCGTGATCGAGAACTACCCTGAGGGGCAGGTCGAGGCGTTCGAGGTCCCCAACAACCCGGAAGACGAGGCTGCGGGCACGCGCACGGTGCCGTTCGCGCGCGAGCTCTGGATCGAGCACGACGACTTCCGCGAGGTGCCTCCGCCCAAGTACTTCCGTCTTTCCCCGGGCCACGAGGTGCGGCTGCGCTCGGCGTACCTGGTGCGCTGCACCGGCATCGTCAAGGACGCGGCCGGGAACGCCGTCGAGGTGCGCTGCACGTACGACCCGGCGACGCGCGGCGGTGCAACGCCGGACGGGCGCAAGGTCAAGGCGACGCTGCACTGGCTTTCGGCGGCGCACGCCGTGCCGGCCGAGGTGCGTCTGTACGACCGGCTGCTCACCAAGCCGGACGCCGGCGACGTCGAGGAAGGGCAGGACTGGAAGTCGATCCTCAACCCCGACTCGGTCGAGGTGTTGCCGGGCTGCTGGGTCGAACCTTCGCTCGCGGGCGCCGCGCCCGGGGGGCGTGTCCAGTTCGAGCGCCTCGGCTACTTCTGCGTCGATCCCGACTCGGCTGCGGGGAAGCTGGTCTTCAACCGCACGGTCACGCTGCGCGACAGCTGGGCGAAGATCGAGGAGAAGCAGAAGGGCTGAAGAGGCCGTGGACCGCGGTCCGTGGCCCGTGGTCCGATAGAGACCGTGGGTCGTGGATCGCGGGTCGAGCGGCCACCCGCATCCCACGGCCGCCGCGAGCGTCGCCGGCGCTGGTTCCGGGATTGCGTCTCTGTCGCCCAATCTGGCGTAGAGTGGATCTCGGGGGAAACATGAACAGGGCAAACCGGGGCCGGATCACGATCGTCGTCAACGGCCCGTACAGGGTCGAGGGCGACGTACCGCTGGCGAACCAGCATATCGTCACCAACTCGGAGGGGGAGTCGCTCGAGTGGCGCGAGGGCGCCGCGGTGCCGCACGCGGCGGAGTACGCGCTGTGCCGCTGTGGCCGCTCGCGCAGCAAGCCGTTCTGCGACGGCTCCCACGAGAAGGTGCGCTTCGACGGGACCGAGACCGCGAGTCGGGCGCCGTACCGGACGCAGGCGGGACGGATCGAGGGCCCCACCATGGTGCTGGACGACGCCGAGCACCTGTGTGCGTTCGCGCGCTTCTGCGACCCGCACGGGCAGGTGTGGAACCTCGTCGGGGAGAGCGACGAGCCCCGCGCCCGGGCCTTGGTCGAGCACGAGGCCGGGCACTGCCCGGCCGGGCGGCTCGTCGCTACGGATCGGGCGAGCGGCCAGGCGTTCGAGCCGCAGTTCGAGCCCTCTCTCGGTCTCGTCCAGGACACGGCGCGGAAGGTCAGCGGGCCGATCTGGGCGCGGGGTGGGATCCCGGTCGTCGGAGCCGACGGCGCCGCCTACGAGGTGCGCAACCGCGTGACGCTGTGCCGGTGCGGGGCGTCGCGAAACAAGCCGTTCTGCGACGGCTCGCACGCCGCGACCGGCTTCCGGGACGGGCACGAGAGGGAGTGAGCTCCTCCTCCGTTCGACCGGACCAAGCGGGCCGGCCGCGCGCCCGCGCGGCGAGCGGGGCGCCGGATGATCGATGATGAAGGCGAGGTCAGAACGATGACGACGATCGTGGGAATCTCGGGCAGCGTTCGGAACGGTTCGTTCAACGCCGCGCTCCTCCGTGCGGCCGCCGAGGCGGCTCCGGCCGGCACCGCGGTCGAGATCGCCTCGATCAAGGCGATCCCGCTGTACGACGGCGACCTCGAGGCGGAACAGGGGATCCCGGAGGCCGTGACGGCGCTCAAGGAGCGGATCGCCGCCGCCGACGGGCTCATCCTCGCGACGCCCGAGTACAACAGCTCGCTGCCCGGCGTGCTCAAGAACGCCGTCGACTGGCTGTCGCGGCCCGCAAAGGACATCCCGAGGGTGTTCGGCGGCAAGCCCGTGGCGATCGTCGGCGCGACGCCCGGCGCGGGCGGGACGCGACTCGCGCAGGCCGCGTGGCTCCCGGTGCTGCGCGCGCTCGGCGCGCGGGCGTGGGCCGGCAAGCAGCTCTATGTGGCGGGCGCCGGGCAGGCGTTCGACGAGGACGGCCACCTCGTGGACGAGAAGGTCCGCAGGTTGCTGTCGGAGTTCATGGCCGCGTTCGCCGAGTTCGTTGCGGCGTCGTGACCACATCCATCTGGCGAGCGCGGAGAGTTCGGCCGGCGCGGCCGTAGGTCGGGGCGGCTCGGCGCGCCTCTCGCCCGCCGCAGCGCGCTCGGGGCCATAGAACTCCAGGCGCTCCGAGTCGGCCCAGGCCTCGATGGCGTCCGCCGTCGCGCCAAGGTGGACGAGCGATGGTCGTGTGATCTCGAGAGCGGCCTCGAACTTTGGCTCGACGGCGGCAAACACGCACGAACTCCGCGCCCACCATCCGTTCGCGGGGGTCGCGCGCCGTTCCGCCCACCCGCCCGGCGCTTTCGACCCCCGAACCCCCGCGCTCGCCCCGCCGAAGGCGGGTCTCGCTCATCCGTTCGCGGGGGTCGCGCGCCGTTCCGCCCACCCGCCCGGCGCTTTCGACCCCCGAACCCCCGCGCTCGCCCCGCCGAAGGCGGGTCTCGCTCATCCGTTCGCGGGGGTCGCGCGCCGTTCCGCCCGCCCGCCCGGCGCTTTCGACCCCCGAACCCCCGCGCTCGCCCCGCCGAAGGCGGGTCTCGCTGACCGCCCACCCGCGCGGTCGAACCCCCGAGACGCCGCCCACCCGTCCGCCCTGGGGGTTCTTCATCTCCCCCCTCTCCGCTAACGGCGCGGCGCGCCGTTGCGAGATCGAGGCCGTGAGGGTTTCGCTGTCGGTGCGATTTGAGCCAAATGGCGGAGAGGGGGGATTGCGGGAGCGCGGCGCTCGGGTTGTGTGCCGCGGGCGCCACGCTGAAGATCGCTCGTGGTCGAGCGCTCACCCCGCGTCGCGCCCCCCTCCCTGCCGCCCGCGCGGTCGAACCCCCGAGACGCCGCCCACCCGTCCGCCCTGGGGGTTCTTCATCTCCCCCCTCTCCGCTAACGGCGCGGCGCGCTGTTGCGAGATCGAGGCCGTGAGGGTTTCGCTGTCGGTGCGGTTTGAGCCGAATGGCGGAGAGGGGGGGATTCGAACCCCCGGTCCGGGTTTACCCCGGACAACTGCTTAGCAGGCAGCCCTGATCGGCCACTCCAGCACCTCTCCGCGTGGCCGCCGGAGTCTACTCCCCGGTCGGGGGGCACGCAAGCGACCCGGCGGCGTTCGTCCGCTACGATGGGACCCCATGGCAGGCGGGGCGCAGCGGACGGTGCTGGTCACCGGGGCGACGGGTTACATCGGCGGGCGGCTGGCCCCGCGCCTGCTCGCGCGCGGGTTTCAGGTGCGTTGCCTGGCGCGGTCGGCGCCCAAGCTGGCGACGCGACCGTGGAGCGGTGATCCGGGTGTCGAGATCGTCCAGGGCGACGCCGGTGACCGTGAGGCGTTGGCGAACGCGATGCGCGGGTGCGAGGCCGCGTACTACCTGGTCCACTCGATGATCGTCGCCGGGCGGGCGTACGAGGAGCGCGACAAGCTGCTGGCGCGTCGTTTCGGCGAGGCGGCGGCCGGCGCCGGCGTCGGGCGGATCGTGTACCTCGGCGGCCTCGGCGAGGAGGGCGCCGGCCTTTCCCGCCACCTCGCGTCGCGGCGCGAGGTCGAGGCGGCGCTCGCCGCCGGCGGCGTCCCGGTGACGGCGCTGCGGGCCGCGATGATCGTCGGCTCCGGCTCGGCATCGTTCGAGATCCTGCG
>JAJXUY010000155.1 GCA_021782525.1 Acidobacteriota bacterium
GTCTCCGACTGCACGAGCGCCACGGTGGCGACGGTATTGTTCGCCTGGCCGTCGCGCACCGCCGCGGTGCGGACCGGGATCGGCGGGTTGGCAGGAAGCGGCATCTGCGCCAGCTCGCGCTTCTTGTGCACCACCACGAGCGCGAGCAGCACCACGACGACGACGGCGAACCCGACGAGTAAGAGCCTCTTAGTCATGCTGGCCTCCCTGGGCCGATACGAAGTCGAGGTAGTCCACGGCGCTCTGCAGGGCGTACAACCCCTGCCAGTAGCCGGTCTCACCCTGCATCTCCTGCGCCCGCGCGGCGAGGTAGTCCTCCATCTTGCCGGTGCCCTGCTCGAGCTTGAGGTGCTCCACCCGCGCCACCTCGACGCCGAGCGAGCGTTGCGCCTGGCCCGCTGCGAGCTGGGCGCGCGCCGCCTGGATGCGCCCGAGCGCGTCCTGGACCTGCGCCACGATCTCGAGTTCCTTCGCCCGCTGCTGCCGCGCCGCCGCCTGCAGGTCGAACTCGGCCGCCCGCAGCGCGTGGACCCGTTGCATTCCCTGGAACAGCGGCAACTTGAGGTAGAGGCCGAACTCGTTGGTGTCGATGCGGTGCTCGACCCCCGGTGCGGAGTTGGCCATGACGTTCCCCGCCAGCACGAGCTGCGGGCCGAACGCCTCCTTGGCCAGCATCCGCTTGCGCTCGGCGATCGCGACCGCCGACTTCACGGCGGCGAGGTCGGCGCGGCCGGCGAGCGCTGCGCCGCCCTCGTCCGCCGCCGGGCCCGCCGGTAGCGGCGGCACGCCGGGGATGTCCACGAGCGTGTACCCCGCGGCCGGCGGGTCCTCGCCCATGAGCGCCGCCAGCAGCGCGTCGAGCGACGCGATCTGAGCCCTTACCGCCTCGCGCTGCGCTCTGGCGCTCGCGAACGCGAACTCGACCTTGGCCGCGTCCACGGCCGGCCACGCACCGACCTTGACCTTGAGCGCCGCGTCGGCGCTGTCGCTCTCCAGCGCTTTCTCGTACTCGGTGACCGCGGCGAGGGCGTGGGTGGCGGCGAGCGCGTTGCGGTAGACCGCGCGCACGTTGTAGCGCGCCTCGCTGCCGCCGTAGCGGGCGATCTCTTCACTGGCGCGCTGCGCCAGCTCGGCGATCAGCCGCCCCTCGTGCAACGCGCCGCCGGCCAGCAACGGGACCTGGTAGGTGAGCCCGTAGTGCAGCTGGTTGCGGTCCCACGGAAGCTGGTAGAAGCCTGCCTTCGGGTCCTTGAACAGGTCGATCGAGATCGGCACCAGCGAGCGGTTGCTGTCGAAGTGGTTGTACGACCCGGCGAGGTCCACCTCACCGTACCTGCGGCCGGCGGCCTCCTGTGCACGTTGCCCCGCGGCGAGCGCCGCGAGTTTGGCGGCCTGGAGCCTGGGGTTCGCGGCGAGCGCGCGCGCCGTCGCCTCCTCGATCGTGAGCGCGCCGGCGCCGGCGGGGATCAACGCCGCGGCCGCGAGCCACGTTGCCAGCCATCTCATGCCTGCCTCCTTGCCGGACGGAGCCGGCGGCCAGATGCCTTCGTTGAATTGGTCGTCATTTCGCATGATAACGCCGTGACGCGACCCCGGGCCGACCGGCTTGGCTCGGAACGCCGGCGCCGACGGGGCCGCGGCGCCGGCGGGAGGTCGCCCCCGAGCAGCCGGGCGAGTTGCCGCAGCAGCGTGGCCGCGTTCTCCTCGTCGAGCGAGTAGAAGACGTTGGCGCCGTCGCGGCGCGCGCGCACCAGGCCGCCGTCCTTGAGGATGCGCAGGTGGCGCGAAACCGTGGCCTGCTCGGCGTCGAGCGCAGCCGCCAGGGCGCACACGCAGATGCCGGACGGGGCCTGCAACAGTCCGATCAACGCCAGGCGCAGCGGATGGCCGGCCCGGCGCAAGCGCTCGGCGGCCGCGGTCAGCTCCCAGCGATCTGTGCGTATGTGGATAGCCATAGATCCGACCCCCAAGGAACGCCGGGAACCCCGGCGCTCACCCGTGAGTGTGAGGGCGGTCGCGGCACGTTTCCTTGTCGGCCGACAACTCTGCGCCGCCCCGGCGCGCAGCCAGGAGCTTGTCGCACACAGACTCCGGCTGCGGCTCGCGCCGGCATCCCGCTGGCTGCGTTGGCCTGCGCGAAATCTCCGCGACGTAGGCTGCAGCTACGTCTGCGGGCCTTTCGCTCGTCCGCCTTGCCAGCGGGCGCCATCGCGACCCTCGCTTTCGTCGCGATGCGCGACCGGCTCCTAGTGCGCGCCGATGGGGCCCTTGCCGGTGTCGCCGGAGAGCAGGAAGACGAAGGGGACGATGAGCACGAACGCGACCGTCAGCATCCAGAACACGTCCACGTACGACATGACGACCGCCTGCTGCTGCATCTGGCCGTACATCAGGCGCAGCGACAGCTCCTTCGTCGTGACCGGGTCGAGGCCGGCGGTGGGGAAAAGACCGTTCGCCGCCCCCGCCAGCCGCTGCTGCACGATCGGGTTGAAGGCGTTGACGTGGTCGGCGAGGTTCGCCTGGTGCAGCTGCGCGTGACGGGCGAGCACGGTGGTGGACATCGCGATCCCGACCGAGCCACCCTCGTTGCGGAACAGGTTGAACAGCCCGGTGGCGTTGCCGATCTGCTCCGGCGGCAGGTGGGAGAACGCCGCGGTGGAGATCGGCACGAACAGGAACCCGAGCCCGAACCCCTGCAGCAGACGGGAGATCATCATGTACGTGAAGCTGACGTGGAGGTCGACCGACTGCAGCAGCCAGATCGCGGCGATGTTGAGCGCCGCACCGAAAAGCACGAGGAACCGGGTGTCGATCTTGCCGATGAGCGCGCCGACGAGCCCCATGGCGAACAGCGAGGCGATACCGCCCGGCGAGATCACGAGGCCGGCCCACGTCGCGGTGTAGTTCAGCATCGTCTGGGCGAACAGCGGCAGCATCGTGAACGAGCCGAACAGGCCGAACCCGACCAGGAACATCAGCACCGTGGCGGAGGCGAACGAGCGGTTGCGGAACAGGCGCAGGTTGACCAGCGGCCGCTCGGCGGTGAACGAACGCCAGATGAACAGCGCGACCCCGGCCACGGCCGCGAGCGCGAAGATCTTGATGAAGTTGCTGTTGAACCAATCGAAGCGCTGCCCGCGGTTGAGCGTCACCTCGAGGCTGCCGAGGCCGATGACGATGAAGATGAAGCTGAGGAAGTCCACCCGGCCCTCGGGACGCTTGAGGTGCGGCGGGTCGGTGACGAACATCATGCCGAGCAGGATGCCCAGGATGCCGAGCGGGATGTTGATGTAGAACACCCACGGCCAGCCCCAGTTGTCGGTGATCCACCCGCCCAGCGTCGGCCCGATGATCGGGCCGAACACGACGCCGACCCCGAACAACGCCATCGCCTTGCCGCGCTCCTCCCTGGGGAAGGCGTCGAGCAGGATCGCCTGCGACATCGGCACCATCGCGCCGCCGGCGAACCCCTGCAGCACCCGCATCGCGACCAGGAAGGCGAGCGACGGCGCCGCGCCGGAGCCCAGCGACGCGAGCGTGAACAGGGTCAGGCAGGCGAGGTAGAACTTCTTCCTGCCGAAATAGTTGGCGATCCAGCCCGTGATCGGCAGGATGACGGCGTTGGCGACCAGGTACGAGGTGATGACCCAGGTGATCTCGTCCACCCCGGCCGAGAACGTCCCCTGCATGTGCGGCAACGACACGTTGGCCACCGAGGTGTCCACCACCTCCATCAGCGTCCCCAGCATCGAGGTGAACGCGATCAGGTAGCGGTTCGTGGGAAGGCCGTTCGCCATCGCTTCTCCGGGGACGTCAGTGCGGGTCGGCTGCGGCGGCCGGGGTCGCGACCGGAACGACGCGCGGCGCGGCCGTGGCGTCGACCTCGACCTTGACCGAGAGCCCGAGTCGGAGCGAGTGATCGGCGTCGCTCCCCGGGTCGATCGCGATGCGCACCGGCAGCCGCTGCACGATCTTGACCCAGTTGCCGGTGGCGTTCTCGGGCGGCAGCAGCGCGAACGCCGCCCCGGTGCCGGCCGAGAGGCTCTCGACCCAGCCGCGATAGGTGCGGCCCGGGTTCACGTCGGCGGTGAGCGTCGCAGGCAGCCCGACGCGGATTCGCCGCAGGTCCGTCTCCTTGAAGTTCGCCTCGACCCAGATGTGGCCACCGGAGAGCGGCACGACGGCGCACAGCGGCTGCCCCGGCGCCACCACCTGGCCGGCCTGCGCGCTCTTCCTGGCGACGACGCCGTCGACCGGCGCCACGATCGTGCAGTGCGAACGGGTCAGCTCGGCGGTGGCGAGCCGACTCTGCTGCACCTTGATGCGCTCCCCGGCGACGCCGAGGTTGGCCTCGGCCGCCGCCATCGCCTTGCGCGCCGCCGCGTCGTCGGCGGCCGCCACCTGTTCGGCCGTCACCGCGTCGTCGTAGCGCTGCTTGGGGACCGAGTTGCGCTTGAACAGCTCCGAGAACCTCTGCAGGTTGATGCGCGCCAGCGCCAGCCGGCTCGCGTCGGCCGCCGCCCGGGCCCGCGCCTGGGCGATCTGCGCGCGGTTCGTCGCGAGCGCCGACCGCGCCTCGGCGAGCGCCGCGGCCGCCTGCTGCACCTCGGCGTCGTAGTCGCGCGGGTCGATCGTGGCGATCACCTCGCCCTTGCGCACCGGCTGGTTCTCCGTGACCTCCACGGTCGCCAGCCGGCCGGGGACGAGTGACGACACCGCGAACACGTCGCCCCCCACGTAGGCGTCGTCGGTGTTGGGGTGGCGCTGCGCATGCCTCCAGTCGCGGTAGGCGAACAGCGCGACCGCTGCGAGCACCAGCACGATGACCGCGAGGCTGATCCATTTCTTCATCTCACCGCTCCTGTTCTTTCGTGCCGACGGCGGCGAAGAACGTCGGCAGGTCCTCGCCGGCGAGGGTGAGCAGCACGCCCTGCTTGAGATAGGCGTTGAAGTGCTGGTCGACGAGGGCGAAGCGGGCGTCGGCGAGCACCGACTCGGCGTCGAGCACGTCCGTGCTCTTCGCCAGGCCGGCCTTGTACTGGTCCTCCTCGATGCGCAGGTTCTCGGTGGCGGCCGCGACGTTGGTCTCGGCGGTGGCGGCCTCGGTGAGCGCCTGCCGGTAGGCGAGGAAAGCCTGCTCCACCT
>JAJXUY010000156.1 GCA_021782525.1 Acidobacteriota bacterium
TCGACTGCACGAACGACGGCGCCGAGAGGATGCGCTGCTCGACGATCAGCATGTCGGCGGTGTACTGCGACAGCATGTGGCCGGAGAACATCCCGGCGCCCTTGGTGAGGAACGCCGGCAGCCCGACGGAGAGGGCGGGGTTGAGCAGGCGGTTGAGGCGCCGCTCGGAGAGCACCGAAACCATCGTGACGCCGGCGCCGACGGTGTCGAGCGGCAGCGACACCGGCGTCCCCTGGAAGTTGGCGCCGGTGAGCACCCGGTTCTCCTCGGCGACGAAGATCGGGTTGTCGGCGACGCCGTTGAGCTCGATCTCGAACTGCCGCCGGGCGTACGCCATCATGTCGCGCAGCGCGCCGATGACCTGCGGGGTGGCGCGCATCGAGTAGGCGTCCTGCACCTTGACCTTGAGCTTGCCGGTGACCAGGTCGGAGCCGTCCATGACACGGCGCAGGTTGGCGGCGCACGTCACGGCGCCGGCGAAGCCGCGCAGCTCGTGCAGCAGCGACTGGTACGGCTTCATGTTGGCGAGCAGCGCCTCGAGCGACATCGCAGCCGCGATCTCGGCCTGCTTGATCCAGCGCTCGATGTCGAACAGGAGCAGGCAACCCATCCCGGTGATCAGGTTGGAGCCGTTGATCGCGGCGAGGCCGTCGCGCGCCTGCAGCCCGGGGACGGGGACGCCGGCCTTCTCCATCGCCTTCGCGGTCGGCATCCGCTCGCCGTTGTAGAACGCCTCCCCCTCGCCCATGAGCGAGAGCGCGAGCTGGCTCATCGGGGCGAGGTCGCCGCAGGCGCCGACACTGCCCTTCTCGCACACCACCGGCGTGACGCCGGCGTTGAGCATCGCGACGTAGGTGAGCGGGATCTCGGGGCGGCAGCCGGAGTAGCCGCGGGCGTGCACGTTGACGCGCGAGACCATCGCGGCGCGCACGTGCTCGACCGGGGCGGGCGCCCCGATCCCGGCGGCGTGGTTGTAGATCAGGTAGCGCTGGAACTGCTTGACCTGCTCGTCGGAGAGCACCACCTCGGAGAACTCGCCGATGCCGGTGTTGACGCCGTACATGATCTCGTGCGCGGCGATCTTCTTCTCGAGCATCCCGCGGCACGTCTTGATGCGCTCGATCGCCGCCGGGGCGAGCTCGAGCTTGGCGCCGTGGCGGGCGACGCTGACGACGTCCTCGATCTTCAGGTGCTGTCCGTCCAGGGTCACAGGCATCGATGGGTCCTTCCCGGCCGGGCCGCGGGCCAGGCCGAATGCGGCGCCGCCATGATACGACGTTTCACAAGCGGCGCGGGCCGCTCACCCCGGCAGGCCGGCGTCGGCGGCGACCAGGCGCGCGATCCCGGACCAGTCGATCGCGCCGAGACCGTGCCCGACCGCGGCGAGGAAGCGGTCGTGCAGGCAGCTCGCGAACGGCATCGGCACCGCGCGCGCGTCGGCGGCGGCGAGCGCCAGGCGCACGTCCTTGAGGCCGAGCGCGAGGGCGAAGCCGGCCGGCTCGAACCGCCGCGCGGCGATCGCGCCGCCGTAGTTCTCGACCACCGGCGAGCGGAACAGGGCGTTGACCGCCGCCATCAGCGTCGCGGGCTCCACCCCCCAGGCGCGCGCCAGCGTCTGCGCCTCGGCGAGCGCCTCGATCGTCGAGGCGAGGAGGAAGTTGCCGGCGAGCTTGACCGCGTTGGCCGCCTCAGGCTCGTTCCCGGCGAGGACGACCCCCTGCCCGAGCGCGTCGAACGCGGGGCGGCAGGCTGCGACGGCCGCCTCCTCGCCGCCGGCGACGATCCACAGCTTCGCCGCCGCGGCCGCCTCCGGGCGCCCGAACACCGGCGCCGCGACGTAGCGCTGCCCGGCGGCGGCGTGGGCGGCCGCGAGCCGCTGCGAGAGCGCGACCGAGATCGTGCTCATCGCGGCGTGCACCGCCCGCGCCGGCAGCGCGCCGAGGAGGCCGTCGGCTGCAAACGCGACCTGCTCCACGGCCGCGTCATCGGCGAGCATCGTCACCGCGAGCTCGGCCCCGGCGGCGGCCGCCGCCGGCGTGGCCGCGACCTTGGCGCCGAGCGCTTCCAACTCGGCGGTGCGCCCGGCGCTGCGGTTGTACACGGTGACGTCGTGCCCGGCCCGCACCAGGTTGGCCGCCATCGGCGCCCCCATGTGACCCACTCCGACAAACGCGATCCTCATCGAAACCTCCCGCCTGCGGCCGGGTCGCGGCGGCGAGCCCCGTGCGTGCCCTCCGGCCGGCGCCACCATGATCGGCCAAACCCGGCGGCAGGCCAAGCCGGTCCTTGCTACGATCTCGCGGTGCGGCGGTGGGGTCCTCTCCTGGCGGCTGCGGTCGCGCTGCTCGGCCTCCCCGGCGGCGCCTCGGCGGCTGACGGCATCGCGCTGCGCCCGGGCGCCGGCTGGCGCGAGCTGCGCTTCGCGGGGATCCCGCCGACGAGCTACCGGGTGGAGACGAACGACGGCCGCCCCGTCGTGGTCGCCGACGCCGAGCGCTCGGCGAGCCTCCTGTACACCCGCGTCGCCGGCCGCGTCGAGGCGACGCCGGTGCTGCGCTGGCGCTGGCGCGTCGACCGGCTGCCGGCCGGCGGCGACGTGGGCCGGCGGGCGGCCGACGACGCCGGCGCGCGCGTCTACGTCGGCTTCCGCTACCGGCCGGCGCTGGTCCCGTTCGCGCAGCGGCTCGCCTACTGGCTGGCGCGCGTGAAGCAGGGGGAGTACCCGCCGTACGCCGGGATCGCCTACGTCTGGGCGGCGGCGACGCCGGCCGGCACGCGGCTGCGCCACCCCGACTACCCGCGCTTGCTCCTCGTCGTGGTCCGCTCCGGCGCCGGCCGGCTGGGGACATGGGTCGAGGAGGAGCGCGACCTGCTCGCCGACGCGGCCGCGGCGTGCGGCGGGCCGCCGCCGCCGCTCTCCCACGTCGGGGTCATGACCGACGCCGACGACACGCAAGGGGAGGCGCGGGCGAGCTACGGCGAGATCGACCTCGAGCCGGCCCGCGCCGCCCTCACCCCTTGACCGCGAAGCCGCGCGCGACGAGCAGCGCTCGCAGCGCGTCGCGGCGGTCGCCCTGCAGCTCGAGCGCTCCCTCGCGCGCGGTGCCGCCGGTGCCGAGCGCGCGCTTGAGCTCGCGCAGCAGCTCCGCGACGAACGCGGCGTTGCGCGGCAGCCCGTCCACGACCGTGACGCTCTTGCCGCCGCGCCCCTTGCTCTCCAGGCGCAGCTTGGCCGTCACCTTGGCCGGGACGGCCTCCTCGAGCCGGCTCGAGCACTGGCAGCGCTCGGCGGGCCAGCCGCACGTCGGGCACAGCCGCCCGGCCTGCGTCGAGTACACCGGCCGGCCGCGCGTCTCGTCCATGCCCTCATTATCCGGCAGACGCCGCGGCGTGGGCGCTACTCGTAGCGCAGCGCTTCGATCGGGTCGAGCTTGGCGGCGCGGTAGGCGGGGTAGGTGCCGAAGAAGAAGCCGACCAGGCCGGAAACGCCGAACCCGGCCGCGACCGCCCACAGCGAGATGCTCGTCGTGAACGGGCTCAGCGCGCCGACCAGGTGCGACAGGCCGACGCCGACGAGGACGCCGGTGGCGCCGCCGACCAGGGCGAGGGTGATCGCCTCGGTGACGAACTGCTGCCGGATGTCGGCGCGGCGGGCGCCGAGCGCGCGGCGCACGCCGATCTCGCGCGTGCGCTGGGTGACGTTCATCAGCATGATGTTCATCACGCCGACGCCGCCGATGATCAGCGAGATCCCGGCGATCACCAGCATCGCCGCGGAGACGCCGCCGGTGATCTGCCGGAACGTGCGGATCGTGCGCTCCGGGGTGCGCACCGCGAAGTTGTTCGGCTGCGAGAACGAAAGGCCCCGGCGCTCGCGCAGGATCTGGGTGCCTTCCTCGATCGCGAGGTTGACCCACTCCGGCTTCTTCGGCACGGTGGCGATGACGCAGCCGTAGGTGCGCTTCACGTCGGGCCAGATGCGGTCGAAGATCCCGACCGGGATCTCGATCTGCTGGTCGGCGCCCGAGTCGAACAGGCCGCCCTTCTTCTCCATCACGCCGATGACGCGGAACGGGCGGCCGTTGATCTCGATCTCGCGCCCGAGCGGGTCGACGTGGGGGAAGAGCGCCTCGACGATCCCGGTGCCGATCGCCGCCACCGGCGCCGAGTGCAGCTCCTCGCCGGCGGTGAAGAAGCGGCCGTGCGAGACGAAGTGGTTGTTCGCCTCGGGGTAGTAGTGGGTGACGCCGCCGACCGAGGCGTTGTTGGTGCGGTTGCCGCGGTAGCGCACCTCGACGTTGGTGGTGACCCAGCGCTCCGGCGAGACGTAGGCGATCGCCGGGGCGTACTCGCGGATCGCCTCCGCGTCCGCGAGCGTGAGCACCGGGCGCAGGCGCTGCGCCTCGGGGAGCGGCCCGCCGCCGCCGAAACGGTCGTCGAGGCGCTGGAACTGCACCAGGGTGGCACCGAAGCTCTGGAACTGGGCGATAAACGAGCGGTTGAACCCCTGCACCAGCGAGACCATCACGATCACGGTGGCGACCCCGATGATGATGCCGAGGCAGGTGAGGAACGAGCGCAGCTTCTGGGCGCGGATCGTACGCAGCGCGGTGAGCACGTTCTCGCGCCAGGCGGCGACGATCGCATCGAGGCGGCCCATTCAGACCCCCGTCCGGAAGATCGTGGACCGTGGTCCGTGGTCAGTGGTCCGGGAAGAGACCGTGGGACGTGGATCGTGGTTCGTGGTTCGACAGAAGACCGTGAATCGTGTTTCGTGGGTCGTGGATCGAGAAAGAGGGGAGGCAGAACGCACCTCGCGTGGTTGCTCGCAGCGGACACGGCACGGCCGGGCTGTCGTCCCTTTGCCCTTTGCCCTTTCCCCTTTGCCTCTGCTCGCCCACCCGAGCGGGGTCCGGGGTCCGGGGTCCGGGGTCCGGGAAGAGGTCGTGGACCGTGGTCCGTGGTCCGGGGTCCGAAAAGAGACCGTGGGTCGTGGATCGTGGTTCGTAGGCCGGGAAGGCGCAAACGCAGAACTTGGAGCCGGCGGCTTGTCGCCGCGGGTGGCGCACGGCCGGGCTGTCGTCCCTTTGCCCTTTGCCCTTTCCCCTTTGCCTCTGCTCGCCCACCCGAGCGGGGTCCG
>JAJXUY010000157.1 GCA_021782525.1 Acidobacteriota bacterium
GGACGCAAACCGATCGCCTTGGCGAGATCCGGGTTGCCGACGAGAAGCCACGCAGTGGCGCCGGCGCCGCCGCGCTTGAGGGCGTCGCCGAAGCGGCGGTAGAAACCGGTCAGCTCCGCGACGTCTCCGAGCCTGACACCGTAGGGAGGGTTGCAGACGATCATCCCGTTCGGCGCCGCTTCCAGCTCGAGCGCGTCCCTCTGGATCGCCTCGACGAATCCGGCGACCCCGGCCGTGGCGGCGTTCCGCCGTATCGCGGCGACCGCCCTGGGGTCGCGGTCCGCGGCGACGATCGGGAACCTCACCGCGCGCTCGCCGGCTCGTGCCCGCGCGCGCTCGGCCTCGAGCAGGGCGGGCTGGTGGTCGGGCCAGCGCTCGCAGGCGAACCCGCGGTGCAGGCCCGGGGCGCGCCGGGCCGCGATGAGCGCCGCCTCGATGGCGATCGTCCCGGTGCCCGCCATCGGGTCGAGGAGCGGCTGCGAGCCGTCGTATCCAGCCAGCAGGAGGATCCCGGCGGCGAGCGTCTCGGCCAGCGGCGCCGGTCCTCCGCGCGGCCGGTAGCCGCGGTGCGAGAGCGGCTCTCCGGAGCTGTCGAGCGCGAGGTCGGCCCGCTCCCCGACCAGGTGCAGGTGGACCGGCAGGTCGGGTCGTTGCCGGTCGACGTCGGGCCGCTCTCCCCAGCGCGAGCGCAACCGATCGGCGATCGCGTCCTTCACGGTGAGGGCGGCAAACGCCTCGCTGCGGAAGCCGCTGCCGCGTCCGGCGCCCGTAACCGCGAACGTGGACGAGCGCGCGAAAATCGCCTCCCAGGGCACCGAGGAAGCCAGCTCGTACAGCTCCTCCGGGCCGGCGGCCGGCCCGCGGGCGAGATGGCGCAGCACCCGCATCGCCGCGCGCAGCCCCACGTTCGCCCGGTACATCTCGCCGAGGTCGCCGCGAAAGGTGACCATCCCGCGGCCGCACTCCGCATCGGCGTGGCCGAGCGCCACCAGTTCGTCGCGCACGACCTCCTCGAGACCGCGGGTGCACGTCGCGATCAGCTCCCAGCGCTCGGGCGCCGTCGAACGCATCCTGCGACCTTACCTCGCCCCGGGGGCGAGCACGGCGGCCACGATCGAATCGCCGGCGAGGCCGTCGGCCGGAGCGAGCTCGGCCGGGCGCCGCCACGGCCTCGAATCGGCCTTGCAGGTCACGCTAGCACCACGCCGGGTTCACTTCGTCCCCGGCCCGTGCCGGCGGGCGCGCAGCTCGGCGAGGCGTTCCCGGATCCGTTTCTCCCATCCCTCCTCGGTGGGGCGGAAGAAGCGCTCGGCGGCCAGCTCCGGCGGGAGGCACGCCATCTCCGCCACCTTGCTCTCGGTGTCGTGGGCATAGACGTACCCTTCGCCGTAGCCCAGCTCCTTCATCAACCGCGTCGGGGCGTTGCGGATGTGCAGCGGGACCGGGTACGCGGGCCGCTCGCCCACGGTGCGTTGCACCCTCCCGTACGCCAGGTAGAGGGCGTTCGACTTCGGCGCAAGCGCGAGGTAGACCGCCGCCTGCGCGAGCGCGAGGGCGCACTCCGGCATCCCGACGTGCTCGACGGCGTGCGCCGCGGCCGCGGCCTGCTCGAGCGCTCGCGGGTCCGCCATGCCGACGTCCTCGGAGGCGACGCGCAGCAGCCGGCGCGCCACGAAGCGAGGGGCCGCGCCGCCCTCGAGCATGCGGCCGAGCCAGTACAGCGACGCATCGACGTCCGAGTTGCGGATCGACTTGTGCAGCGCCGAGATCAGGTTGTAGTGCTCTTCCCCTTCCTTGTCGTACTTCGCGAGGCGGCGCTGGGCCACCTGCCGCACGATCTCTGCCGTGAGCCGCCCGCCGGCTTCCACCGAGTCGGCCGCGACCTCGAGGAGGTTGAAGGCGACGCGCGCGTCCCCGCCGGCGAGCCGCACGATCTCGGCGAGAGCGTCCTCGCCCGCGTCGAGGCCGAGCTCGCCCACGCCCCGCTCCCGGTCCGCCAGCGCCCGCTCGAGCAGCGTGCGGACGTCGGCGTCGTCCAACGGCTCCAACACGTACACCTTCACGCGCGAGAGCAGCGCGGCGTTGAGTTCGAACGAGGGGTTCTCGGTGGTCGCCCCGATCAGGACGATGTCACCGCTCTCGACGAAGGGGAGGAACGCGTCCTGCTGCGACCGGTTGAAGCGATGGACCTCGTCGACGAAGAGCACGGTGCGGCGGCCGGTCGAGGCGCGCAGGCGCCGCGCCGACTCCATCACCGCGCGGGCCTCCTTCACCCCCGAAAGCACGGCGGAGAAGGTCACGAACTCCGCGTCGCACTCGCGCGCGAGCACCCGCGCCAGCGTCGTCTTGCCGCTGCCGGGCGGGCCCCAGAAGATCACGGAAGGCAGCTCGCCGCGTGCCACCAACCTGCGCAGCACGCCGTCTTCGCCGACCAGTGTCCCCTGCCCGACGACCTCGGCGAGCGACCGCGGCCGCATGCGTTCGGCGAGCGGCGTGCCGGGCGCGAAGCCGCCGCCCTGACCGAACGGCAGCGTGCCGCTCATACCGCCCCCGCCCGGCGGCCGGCGGCCAGCGCGACCCCGGCGAGCAGCTCCAGCACCTCGACGCGCTCGACCGCCTGGGCCAAGTCGCTCCCGGCGCAGAAGACGCCGTGGCCGAGGAGGACGGCCGCAGGCGCGCGCCGGAGCGCGTCGGCACACGCCGCCGCCAGATCCTCGCTCCCCGGCGCCGCGGCCGGGACCAGCTCGACGCGCGGCACCAGTGCCAGGCCCTCCTCGAGGGCGTGCGGATCGGGCACCCACCCGCTGGCGGCGAGCGCGAGCACGCCGGGCGGGTGCGCGTGGACGAGCGCCCGGACGTCCGGACAGGCGCGGTAGACGGCGTAGTGCGCCAGGGCTTCGCTCGAGGCGGCCGCCGGAGGCGGCCCGTCCAGCGCGCCGAGCACGAGGTCGGCGCCGCTCAGCCGGCCCTTGTCGGCGCCCCGCGGCGTCAGCAGCACGGCGCCGCTACCGATCCGGCACGAGAGGTTGCCCTCGCGGCCCCTGACGAGGCCGCGCCGGGCCAGCACCGCCCCCGCCGCGACCAGCTCCGCCCGCCGTAACGCTTCCGTCCACAACGTCATCGCGAAACCTCGACCGGTGCCCGCAACGAGTGTACCGCCCGCGGCACCGGACGCTCCTGTCCCCTCGTCGCGGCGCGGCGTGTCACTTCGCCCGGCGCGCGATCTCGGATTCGAGACCGGACAGGTCCGGGAGGTTCGGAACCTTCCCCTGGAGCTGCTTGAGCTTGTCCACCTCCTGCTTCGCACCGGCCGGGTCGTTGAGGTCGAACAGGCGGACCACGGCGGCGTTGTAACGCGACTGCCAGTGTTCCGGGTGCACGTCGGCCGCCTTGTCGAAGAGCTCGACGGCCTTCTTCGGCTGGCCGATCTCCTTGTAGGCGACGCCGAGGTCGGTCATCACGTCGGCGGAGTCGTCCTTGATGGCGCGCGCCCTCTCGTAGTACTGCACCGCCTTGATGAAGTCGTTGAGGTCGTACTCGGTGTTGGCCATCTGGACGAGGTGGTCATAGTTCTTCGGGTCCTTCGCCAGCAGGCCCTCGAGCTCGCGAGCCTGCTCCAGCAGCTGCGGATTGGCGGTGGCGGCGGTCCGCCCGCCGGTGGGCGGCTTTTGCGCCTCGCCCGAGAGCGCCGGCGCCCCGGGCACCCCCGCGTGCGGGTTAGCGCTGGCCGCCGCCGGAGGCGCGGCCTCCGGCTGGCGCTGACCGATCAGGTACCCCGCAAAGAAACCGAGCAACACGCCCACCACCGCCGTGACCACCGGGTTCTTCCACATCGATCTCTCCTTGACCTTTCTCAGGGTTGTGCTGGTTGAGCTTCACGCCGTGCGACCCAGGTTCCCGACCCGGGCATGCCGACGGCGAGGTTCGTCGCTTCCCAGGTGCCTTCCAGACGCTTCTCATTCCCCCGCAGCACCAACGTGCCGGTGTAGACCGCGACGAACCCTTGCTGGGTGTCGATGCGCTCGAGGCGCAGGTCGTTGCCGACCAGCGTCCCCCGCAGCGAGCCCCGCCATCCGCCGGAGAGCTGGTAGACGCCGGTCACGATCGTCCCGTCGAGTCGCAGGTCGAACACGCCGGTCAAGCCGCCGGGCTCGATCGCCACCGTCCAGCGGCCCGAGAGCTCGTCGCCAGCCGCCTGCCTCGCCTCCTCCATCCGCCGGATCTCCGCCTGGACCTGATCGAGGTAGGCCCTGCGGGCGCCGACCGTGGCGCGGAGCTGGTCGGCGGTGCCGAGCAGCGCCGTCAGTTCGGACTCGGCGTGCCGCAGGTCGGAGGATCGTGCCGTGTAACCGCCGAGGTCCTCCCCGTCCTTCTGGGCCCGCAGGAGGTCGTCACCGAGCCTGACCAGGCGATCGCACGCGCCCCTGATCTGGTCCTGGACCCGCTCGAGCGTGGCGAGGTCGGAGGCCATCAGCCGGTTCTCGATGTCGCGCTGCGTCTTGAACACCTCGAGCGCCCCGTCGTGGCGCTGCGCAGACGCCGAGCCCGCCAGCATCAACACCGCCGTCGCAACCGCCGTGGTGCGCCACATACCCAGGTCTCCCCCGCCGGTGCCGCCGCGAGTCGGTCCCGGCGACGCCGCTCACCTCGTTCGCCCGCGGTCGCGCCTCCGGCCGCTCGCCGACGGCCCGGACCGCGCCTCAACACTAGCATAGGAGGCATCCGAGCGCCTTTGACTAGAATGCGTTCATGACCATCCAGGAGACGCGCCAGCCGGCGATCCGCGTGACCCTCATGCCCCGCGACACGAACCCCCACGGCACGATCTTCGGAGGGGTGATCCTCTCCTACATCGACCAGGCCGGGGCGATCGAGGCCCGCCTTCACGGCGCCGACAAGGTGGTGACCGTGGCGATGGAAAAGGTCGTGTTCCACGCGCCGGTCCACGTCGGCGACCTGGCATCGTTCTACGCGGAGCTGGTCCGCGTCGGCCGCACCTCGATCACCGTCAAGGTCGTCGTTGAGGTCGCGCCAGCGCGCGGATGCGAGCCGCCGACCCGGGTGACGGAGGCCGAGATCACCTACGTCAACGTCGACGGCTCCGGTGCCCCGACCCCGATCCGACCGGCCCCGTGA
>JAJXUY010000158.1 GCA_021782525.1 Acidobacteriota bacterium
GAAGGAACTGGAGGTGAACCGCGACGACCTGGTCGCGATGAGCGACCTGGCCCGGCTCTACGGACGCACCGGCGACCTCGACCGCGCCGCCGCGTACCGCAAGCTGGTGTTGCACCATCGCTGGCGCAACCCCTACTACCGCTACGAGCTCGCCCGCCTTGCCTACGCCGCCAAGCACTACGACGAGGCGATCGGCCACCTCAAGTACGCGGCACGCCAGCGACCGAAGGAGGACCGCTTCCCGCACCTGCTGGCGCTCTGCTACCTCGGCAAGGGGGACGTGGCCGCCGCGCGGCGGTGGCTGGCGCGCGCCGAGGAGCTCGCCACGACCGACGCCCTCAAGCGCCAGTACGCCGCCGAGATCGCCGCCCTGCCGGGGAACGGCGGTCGCCGCTGAAGCCGGACAAAAAGAGCGGCCCCCGGAGGGGCCGCCCCGTGCTGCGTGTCGTGCGTCGCCTAGAACGAGAAGACGACGCTGGAGTGGATGTAGCGGCCGTACGGGTCGTACGTGCCGTAGAAGCCCGTGCCGTAGTCGTTGGCGCTGAAGCCGATGCCGAGCGGCGGCTCCTTGTCCGCGATGTTGTTGACGCCGAGCGTGAGTTGGACATGCTTCTTGAGCTTGTACGCCGCCCCGATGTCAACGTAGTGGTACGCGGGGTAGTGGTAGCTGCCATTGAGCTTGTATTGCGCGATCTTCGCGGGGGCCGCGAGCGCCGGGTTGGAACTCGCCGCGTCGACGGTGACCGCGCCGATCATGCGCCAGCCGAGGTTGAAGTCCCAGTTCCCCGTCTCCCACGAGAAGCGGGCGAGGTGACGCCACTTGGGGTTCGGGACGCCGCACTGGTTGCCGAAGTAGCCGACGCAGTCGTACTGGTACAGGCCGGTGTTGATCTCCTGCTTGTTCATGTACGACCCGATCAGGTTGAAGCCGAGCAGGCTCTTGCCGACCGGGAGCGAGTAGTTGAGGGTGACGTCGACGCCCTGATGGCGCAGCTGGCCGACGTTCTGGTTGGTCGAGACCGTGTAGCCGTCCGGCGTGAGCCAGAGCGTCCCGGCCGCATCGCGGTGGATCAGGGCGCACAGCGTCGGGCTGCCGGTGGCGGCGCACTGCCGCAGGATGTCGTCCGCGAGCAGAGCGCCGATCGTGTTCTTGATCTTGATGTCGTAGTAGTCGAACGAGGCCGTGAACCCCGGGAGACCTTCCGGCGTGAGCACGATGCCGAACGTGGTCGTGTCGGCGATCTCGGGCGTCAGGTTCGGGTTGCCGCCCTCGAGGTCGTTGTACTGGGACGCCGGATTCGCGGCAATCTTCCCGTACCTCGCGGCGGAAACACCTGTGAACGCGCACTGCGCCTGCGTGTACTCCGGCACCGCGCCGGCGCAGGGGTCGAACGTGCCGTTCAGGTTCTTGTGCTGCGGCGAGAACAGCTCCTGCACGTTCGGCGCGCGCGTCGCGCGGTTGTAGCCGCCGCGCAGCTTGAAGTCCGCGGTCGGGGACCACTCGGCCTCGGCCTTGTACGTCGAGTAGCCGCCGTTGGTGCTGTAGTCGGAGTAGCGGTAGCCAAGGTCGAGGACCAGGTTCTTGGCGCCCTTGACGCCCTGGACCAACGGGACGCGCAGCTCGGTGAACCCTTCCTTGACGGAGTAGCTGCCGTCCACCGGCATCGTCCCTCCGCCCGAGCCCGCGCCCAGGGGAACCATGAACCCGATGTCGGGGTGGACGAAGAGGAACTCCTTGCGGTACTCGGCGCCGACCGCGAGCTGGATCCCCTCGACCGCGCTCGGGATCACCCAGCCGTAGCCCTTGAGGTCGGCGTTCATCTCACCGTGGATGAGCTGGGTCTTGGTGCCGGAGTTCAGCACCTCGCGGAGCGAAAGGTAGTCGAGGGCCGCCTGTGTCACGCCGCCGACCTTGAAGATGTTCCACGGCACGCAGCCGGCGTTGCCGGAGCGGCAGTGCCAGGTGCTCGGGTCGTTGGGGTCACCGTCGACGATCAGAGCGTCCTGGATGTTGTTGACGTTGAGGTCGTTGGCGTATTCCTGCGGCGATTTGACCTCGGCGTCGATGCCGTAGAGGTCGTACTTCCAGATGCTGTTGATCTCGCCCTTGAGACCGGCGACAAAACGGAAGTCGGTGTGCGTCATGCGCGAGTCGCGCGGGCCGCCCTCGACGTTGCGCCTCAGGGGGTAGACGATGGCCATATCATTCGGGCCATACCCAAGGTCCGTGCACAGGACCTGCACCTCCTGCGCGCTCAGCATCGGGTTGTTGCAGTTGATCTGCGAGCTGTTGCCGAAGTCGCCGGAGGGGGCGATCTGCCCGTCGGTGTAGTCGTTCATCAGCATGACGGACATGTAGCCCTTGAAGTGGCGGTTCCAGTCGTAGTTGACGAAGCCACCCGCCGTCCAGCGCTCGTCCGGCCGCTGCATCCAGTTGTAAACCGCGTAGTTGAACACCTGGTCGGCGCGACCGTCGTACGGTATCACCGTGTTCCCCGGTCCCGTCGGATCCAAGGCCACGAAATTTTCTTGAGTAAAATCGCTGTTGTAAGCGTCAAAGTTCGCATACCTGTTCGTCGCCGAGCCGCCGCACGCCGGTCCGTGGGCACCCAACCTGGTGAGCGCGCAGTTGGTGTAGTCGCGCCGGCTCTTCAGCAAGCCGGCGGTCTTGCGGTAGTCGATGTAGGCGGAGGCGCTGCCCTTGCCGTCGGCGAACTTGCCCCCCATCGCCAGGTACGCGTCGAGCGAGCCGCCGTCCCATGCCTCGCCCTTGGGGTAGTTGAACCCCTTGGCCGCGTTGATCCTCGCGGCCGTCGAGTTGTTATTGTTGTGCTCGAACCCGCCGAACTGCACGCCCGCCTTCACGCCCTCGAAATCCTTGTCGAGGATGAAGTTGACCACGCCGGCCACGGCGTCGGCGCCGTACGTCGAGGAGGCGCCGCCGGTGAGCACGTCGACGCGCTTGACGAGGAACGCCGGGATGAAGTTGAGGTCCGGCGCCGGGTCGAACGCGTCACCCGAGGACATGCGCTTGCCGTCGATCAGGACCAGCGTGCGGACGCTGCCGAGGTAGCGCAGGTCCACGGTCGCGGTGCCGGAGCTGTTGTTCGACGTCGTGGAGTTCTGCGCCGCGAAGACCTGCGGCAGCGTCTGCATCAGGTCCTCGAGTCGGGTCGCGCCGCGGTAGCTCAGGTCTTCCACGTTCATCGTGGTGACCGGGCTCATCGCCTCCAGCGTCGGCCGCGGAATCAGCGACCCGGTGACCGTCACCTCTTCCTTGTACGAACTGCGCATCTGGACTTCCAACGTGACCAGCAGGCCCGCGCCCACGTTGATGTCGCTCTTCTCCTGGGTCGCGAAACCGGGCAGCGTGAACTTCACGCCGTAGGTGCCCGCGGGAAGCCCGGTCACCCGGAACTTGCCCTGCAAGTCGCTCGTGGCCATCTTCGCTTCCCGGAGCGCCGGCGAGCTCAGCTCGACCGTGACGCCGGGCAGCGCCATCTTGGTCTCGTCCACGATCGTGCCTTCGATGCTCCCGGTCGCCTGGGCAAAGGCCCCGACGGCGAGGAGCGTCGCGGCGACTGCCAAAACCGCAAATCTGACGCGCTTCATACAGCCTCCTTTCCTCCGTTAAGTGCAATTCCACCAACTGACACGCTCTGACCGCAACGGTTCGTTGCTCGACCCGCCTCCTTTCCTCCCAAGTTGCGAAATTGACTCACGTGCCGCAACACCTCCGGCTCGAACGCAGCTGTTCTTGCCGCGGAGTATATGCAAGCCGCACGCCCGTGGCAAGGGGTCCGCAGGCGCAAGTTCAGGCTTGAGTTGTCCGGAAATCTGAATTTTCGTTCGACTATTCGGACGACGCCGTGCCGGGGTCGCGCTCGCCCGCTTCAAACGACGAGGCGGCAGCCCATCGCGATCGAGAAGAACTTCGATTCCTCCGAGTCCGCGCGGCTGGTCAGCACGCACGGCGCCGAGGCGCCCACCACCACCGCCGCCAGGCGCGCCCCGCCCAGGATCGTGGCCGACTTGTAGAACGCGTTGCCGGTCTCGATGTTGGGGAAGATCAGCACGTCGGCGTCCCCGGCGACCGCGGAGCGCAGCCCCTTGGTCGCGCACGCCTCCGGCGAGAGCGCCACGTCGAGCGCGAGCGGGCCGTCCACGAGCGCGCCCTCGATCTGCCCGCGCTCGGCCATCTTGGCGATGATCGCGGCGTCTACCGTCGCCGGCATCCGTTCGGAGACCTTCTCGCTCGCCGCGAGCAGCGCGACCTTGGGCTCGGCGATCCCGAACGAGTGCGCCGCGGCGACCGCGTACCCGACGATCCTGACCTTGGTCGCCACGTCCGGCGCCGGGATGATCGCGACGTCGGAGACCAGCAGCAGCTTGCCGTGCGTCGCCTGGTACGCGGGCACGTCGAGCACGGTGACGTGGGAAAGGACGGCGCCCCGCGGCAGCAGCCCCTTCTCCTTGTCGAGGATCAGACGCATGTACGTCTCGGTGCCGATCAGCCCCTTCATCAGCACGTCGGCGTTCCCCTCGCGCACCATGTCACGCGCGATGACACCGGCGTGCGCCTCGCTGCCTTCGTCGACGATCGCGAACAGCCCCTCGTCGAACCCGAACCGCCCGCACAGGCTCGCGATGCGCCGGCCGTCGCCCACCAGGGTGACCTGCGCGATCCCCTCACGGGCGGCGCGCGCCGCGGCCTGGATCGTGTGCTCGTCGTGCCCCGCCGCCACCGCCAGCCGCCGCGCCGGCGCCCCCTTCAGGCTTTCCACGAGCTGCTCGAGCGTCCGGATCTGTGCCATCTCTCAACCTCCACCGCCACGGCGATTGCGAGGCTCAAATGCAGATTCGGTGAAAGGGAAGAGGGTAGAGGGCAAAGGGACGACAAGGCCGGAATCGGTTCTGCCTTCGTCTTCCCTTTACCCTTTTCCCTTTTCCCTCTTCCCTCTTCCCACCTCTCTCGCCTCTTCACTTCACTACTCTAGCGCTCACGGGGCGTACTCGCGCGCCTCCTCCTTGTGCCCGAGGACGCGCAGCGCGCCCTTGACCAGCGCGAACATCTCGTTCTCCCCCGGGTACACGGTCACGCCGCACCCGACGGCGGCGACGGCTTCCGTGATGG
>JAJXUY010000159.1 GCA_021782525.1 Acidobacteriota bacterium
CTGCTGGAGACCGCGCAGGACCGAGCCCACCGCCGGGTCATCGGCCGGAGGCGGGACAGGGGCGAGGAGGACCGGCGGACGCCACACCGTCTCGAGTCTAGCCGCAACGCAGTCGGCGGGCAAACCGCCGCGTCGGGCCGCCGGCTCGACCGACTCCCCCGATGGCCTGTGGTACGTTGACGTTCGGCACGACCGTACCCGGAGGCCGCTAGGACCGGGGCGGAGGAGGAGAGTGTACGGGGTTCCAGGTCCCGGTTGATTCCCCGGAGCCGCAGCCAACGGTGGAGGCGCCGACGGGTTTCTTCGCCCGCCTCGCCCGGCTTGTCGTCGGGCGGCCGAAGGACCCGACGGACCCCAACGTCTTCCACAAGCTCTCCCTGATCGCGTTCCTGGCCTGGGTGGGGCTCGGCGCCGACGGGCTGTCCTCCTCCGCGTACGGCCCCGACGAGGCGTTTCGCGCGATTGCCGGGCACGAGTACCTGGCGCTCGGCCTCGCCGTGCTGACGACGGTGACCGTCGTGTTGCTGTCGTACTCGTACTCCTTCGTGGTCGAGCACTTCCCGGGCGGCGGCGGCGGCTACGTGGTGGCGAGCAAGCTGCTCGGGCCGTTGCCGGGCGTGGTGTCAGGCTCGGCGCTGGTCGTCGACTACGTGCTCACGATCACCCTTTCGATCGCCTCGGGCGTCGACGCGATCATGAGCTTCGTCCCCACCACCTGGCACCACCTGAAGGTCCCCCTCGACCTCGCCATCCTCCTTCTCCTGGTGGTCTTGAACCTGCGCGGCGTGAAGGAGTCGGTCAAGATCCTGCTCCCGATCTTCCTGGTGTTCGTTCTGACGCACGCCGTCATGATCGCCTACGGCGTCGCGGCGCACGCCGGTGTGTGGCCGCAGGTGGTGCGCACGGCTCACGCGGAAGCGAGCCGCGACATCGGCCTGATCGGGCTGTGGGCGATGTTCCTGCTGTTCATGCGCGCGTACTCGCTCGGCGCCGGCACCTACACCGGAATCGAGGCGGTTTCCAACGGCCTGCAGATCCTCAAGGAGCCGCGAGTCGCGACGGCGAAGCGGACGATGTTGTACATGGCGGCTTCGCTGGCGATCACGGCGAGCGGGATCCTCGTCTGTTACCTGCTCTGGCACGCCTCGCCGGTGGAGGGGAAGACGATGAACGCGGTGCTCCTCGACCGCGTGTTCGGCCCGTGGACGGTTGGCGGCTGGGACGTCGGTTCGTGGCTGGTGATCGTCACCCTGGTCTCGGAGGGGGCGCTGCTGTTCGTCGCGGCGCAGACCGGGTTCATCGACGGCCCGCGGGTGCTGTCCAACATGGCGGTCGACTCGTGGATGCCGCACTCGTTCGCCAACCTGTCCGAACGCCTGGTGACCAAGAACGGCATCATCCTCATGGCGGCGACCGCCGCGGTGCTCATGGTCTACTCGCGGGGCAAGGTCTCGTTCCTCGTCGTGTTGTACGCCATCAACGTGTTCATCACCTTCAGCCTGACCCAGGTCGGCATGGCGCGGATGTGGATCGCCGAGCGGCGCCAGCACCCCGGCTGGGCGGCCAAGGCGGCGCTGCACGGAGGCACCCTCCTGCTCTGCGTCGCGATCCTCGTCATCACGACGCTGGAGAAATTCACCGAGGGCGGTTGGCTGACGTACGCCATCACCTTCGGGCTGATCACCGTCGCGATCGCCGTCCGCCGGCATTACCGCGGGATCCAGCGCGAGATCGCGGCGATCGACGCGATCCTGACCCAGATCCCCACGGAGCCGGCGGCGGCGGACGCCAAGGCGATCGACCCGGCGGCGCCGGTGGCGATCCTGCTGGTGTCGGGCTACGGCGGCCTCGGCGTCCACGCGCTGCTGTCGATCCAGAGGTTGTTCCCGGGCTACTACAAGAACGTCGTGTTCGTGACCGTCGGCGTCGTCGACTCGGGTCATTTCAAGGGCAAGGCCGAGATGGACAGCCTCGTCGCCAACACCGAGGAGGGCCTGCGGCGGTACGTCGACTTCGCACGCCGTCTCGGGCTCGCGGCCGACGCTCGGTTCGTGGTCGGGACCGACGTCGCCCTCGACGCGGAGTTGCTCTGTCAGAAGGTCGGTCGCGAGTTTCCCCGGGGGATCGTGTTCCTCGGCAAGCTGGTTTTCGCGCAGGAAAAGTTCTACTACCGCCTCCTGCACAACGATACCGCCGCCGCGATTCAGCGCCGGCTGCACTTCGCCGGCGTGCCGACGATCGTGCTGCCGATCCGCATGGGGCTGACCCGAACCTGAACGAGCGGGTCGCCCGGAGGAGGGACGGCTGGTCCGCCGGGGATATGGCCCTGCCTCAATCGATGACATTTGCTTGCCGAAGTTGCTTGGACAGGTGTAGAGTTCAACCATCGGCATGGGGGTGGCGATGATTCTGCTCGCGGTGGAGTCTGAAAATGGGACGGTTCTGAGCTATCGACTTGCGAAAGATCAGATCACCGTCGGTTCTTCGAGCAGAAATGATGTGGTCGTTCGGTCGCCCGCGGTGGCCGAGCGGCACCTCGTGATCCGCCGCAGCGGCAGCGTGTTCACCTTCGTGACGGTGGACCGGCAGAGCGTCGTCCTCAACGGAGAGCGGCGCTCGCGCGGCGTCCTCTATCCCGGAGACCGCGTCCGCCTCGGCCCGATGACCGTGATATTCCGCGGCCAGGAGTCGGAGGACGTGCCGGCCGCCGCCGGCGCACCGGCGCGGGCGGGGGTCGCCGCGGCACCTCCGTCGACGCTCGTCGAGGGCCGACAGATCGTGTTCCTGTCCGATCCGGCGGGCTTCATGGCGACCAGGTCCGAGATCGTGGCCGCCCTCGCCGAGCCGCGAAGCGACTGCTTCCGGCGAGTCGTGGCCCTGATCAGGGACACGCTGCCGGGTGTCGAGCTCGCGATCCTCGCATCCGACGCGGCGGGCCGGATGAGCGCGCTCGCGTCGGTCTGGACCGGCGAGATGCCTCGTCTGTCGCAGGCGGAGCTCGGCGAACTGCTCGCCCCCGGCCGGTACGCCCAGGTCAGCACCGGTGAGGGCGCGACAGTCATCCTGCCGATCACGATGGCGGACGGGGAGGCCGTCGGCGCCGTGCTCGCCCGTCCGGCCGGGATGCTCGGCAGCGAGGGGGTCGGGTTGCTCGGCGAGGCGGCGCGGCTGCTCGGGCTGCGCTGGCGCGAAATGAGCACCGGCGAAGCCGCCGTATCGGGGTTGGACGGCGATGCGCAGCAGAAGCTGCTGACGCAGATCCCCGGCACCTCGCAGGCGGTCCAGGTGTTGCGCGCCGGTCTGCTCGCGGCCGCGGCCGGCCGGGAGCCGGTCCTCGTCTGCGGTGAGGAGGGGGTGGGGCGAACCGAGATCGCCCGTCTGCTCTCGAGCATCGGGCCGGCCCGCGGCGGCGAGGTCGTGTACGTGGACGGCGGCGGCGCCGACGGTCAGGCGCTGCGCCACGAGCTGTTCGGCCCGTCCGGCGTTCCGAGCCTGACCGGGGCGGTCGATGGCGCGGTCGGGAGAGCGCGCGGCGGCACGTTGATCCTTTGCAACGCCGACCGCTTTCCGCCGGCGCTACAGGCCGAGTTCGCGGGCCTGATCTCGGCGTGGCAGCGCGAGCCCCTGGGGGGCGGCGCTCCGCGCTGCGTCGCGACGTGCGGCGAGGACCCGCTGGCGCTGGTGCAGCAGGGGCAGATCGAGCCGGCGTTCTTCCTCCTCTTCTCGCGGCGGATCGTGCGGGTGCCGCGCCTGGCGGAGCGGCGCGAGGACCTGCCGCTGCTGATCGCCGGGATGCTGGCGCGCACGGCCGAGGGCCAGGGCAAGAGGCTGCACGGGATCACCCTCGAGTGCCTCAACGCCCTCCTCGCGCAACCGTTCCCCGGGGAGATGGTCGAGCTGACCGGGGTCGTCAACCGCTTGGTCACCGCGACACCCGACGGCGAGATGGTCAGGTGCGAGGAGCTCGCAGAGGCCAGCGGCGGTGCCGCCCACGGCGCCGATGCGGCGGCCAGCCTCACGGATGTGCTGGCATCCGACAACCTCAAGCAGATCGTCCCGCGGGTCGAGCAGCTCATCATCGATCGGGTGATGCGGCGGGTGAAGGGAAACCAGTCGAAAGGGGCGCGCTCGCTCGGGATCTCGCGCGGCGCCCTGATCGCCAAGCTCAAGGAGTACGACGTGCCCGACTACCGCTACCTGCGGCGCAAGCAGCCGCGGGCGTGACGGGCGGCCTGCCGCCCGGACGGCGAGGTCGAGGGGGCGTCAGCTCCCGGTGGGTCCCTGGGGCCTGATGAAGACGAACGCGCCCGGCAGCAGCGCGTCGAGCGAGGTCAGCTCGCGGTCGTCACCCATAGAGGTGGACAGGATCACCGGCATCGCGGCGGCGAACTCCGCCAGGACCTGCCGGCACGCCCCGCAGGGAGCGACCGCGGTTCCGTTGGCCACCACCGCCACCGCGATCGGGCGGGCACCGGCGACCACGGCGGCCGCGACCGCGTTGCGCTCGGCGCAGACCGTGAGGCCGAACGAGCTGTTCTCCACGTTGCAGCCCGAAAAGACGCGCCCGTCCTCGGCAAGGACCGCAGCACCCACCGGAAACCCGGAATAGGGGGCGTACGCCGCCTGCTGTGCCCGGCGCGCCTCCTCGACCAGTCGATCGATCACAACCGGCGCCAATTCCATGCCGGCACCATAGACGCCGACCTCGGCCCGCACAAGGGGCCCGTCGCGTGGGCCCTGCAGCGATCGGGCGATCCTTGACCGGCTCGCTGCCGGTGTGTAGGCTCGGTCCAGGCTCGGAGGTGGGCACAACCGGTGGCGGGTTCGCGCCTGGACGCATTGGCTGTCCCCGAGTGGGGCGAGCGCATCGGCTGGGACGGCGCGGGTCTTGCGGTCCCGGACACGCCGGTCGTTCCGTTCATCGCTGGGGATGGAACGGGGCCCGAGATCTGGCAAGCGACGCGCCGGGTCATGGATGCTGCAGTCGAGCGGGCCTCCGGCGGACGGCGGCGGATCGCATGGGTCGAGCTGGAGGCCGGGGAGAAGGCGTTCGCGCGGCGCGGCACCTGGCTGCCCGACGAGACCGTCGAGGCGATCCGGTACTACCGGGTCGCGATCAAGGGCCCGCTGA
>JAJXUY010000160.1 GCA_021782525.1 Acidobacteriota bacterium
CCGTCGATACATCGGGTTCAAGGCTAACATAACCTATGGTACCAGGTATCACCATCTCACCTTTCCGTGGTAGGATGCGTGCAGCTGATCTGAAGGTGGGAGGCGGAGGATGCCGCGGCGGCCGCGGGTGTTCGTGGCGGGGGCGACGTACCACGTGTACAGCCGGACGGCGCGCGGGGAAGCGGCCTTTGCGGAGCCGGCCGAGGCGGCGGACCTCGTCGAGGTGATCCGGGAGGTCACGCGCGAGCACGGGCTGTCGGTGCTGGCGTGGTGCGTGATGGCGACGCACTACCACCTGGCGGTGCGCACCGGCCGGCAGCCGCTGTGGCGGTCGATGCGGCTCGTGCAGGGACGGTTCGCGCGCCGGCACAACCGGCGGCGGCGGACGTTCGGGCCGTTCTGGCAGGGGAGGTACAAGGCGATCGTGGTGGCGGACGAACGCTACCTGCGGCAGCTCGTCGCCTACATCCACCTCAACCCGGTCGCGGCGGGCGCGGTGGCCGACCCGGCGCGGTACCGGTGGAGCGGGCACCGGGAGCTGCTCGGGCGGGTCGGCCGGCCGCTGGTGGACGCGGATGAGACGTTGGTGCTGTTCGGCGCGCGGCGCGAGGCGGCGCGGAGGGCGTACGTGCGCTCGCTCAAAGGCGAGCGGCGGGAGGCGTGGATCGGAGAGCGTCCGGGAGCGCTGCCGTGGTGGCGGGGCGGCGAAGCGGACGGCGAGATCACGCTGACGGAGGGGCGGCCGCGGCTGGACGCGCTGGGCGCGAGCACCGAGTGGGAGGCGGCGCGGTGGCCAGTCGGGCGGTACCTGGTGCTGGCGGGCGCGGCGTGTGGCGTGGACCGTGAGGCGCTGGCGGGTCGTGGCAAGGAGACAGCGCTGACGCGGGCGCGGGAGCTGGTGACGCTGGTGGGGGTGGAGGTGTACCGGCAGCGGGTGACCGACCTGGCGGCGGCGCTGGGGATGAACGCGGGGAGCGTGAGCCGGGCGCTGGCGCGAGCGATCGCGCGGGAGCGGGAGGAGCGGGCGTTTCACCGGCGCCGGCTGGCGCTCGAGGAGCGCCTGGCCGAGGTCGAGGCGAGCGAGTCACCCAGAAAGGTGAGATGGTGATACCTGGTACCGATTCGATTGAAGCTCCCGCGCCGTCGCCCGCGTGCTCCACCCTCGCTCTCGCAACACGTCCATGACCACCAGATCCCTCTCCCGGAGCTTGGCCATCCATCTCCCTCGGGCGCTCGCTTGCCGCCTCACAGGCAGTGTCGACCAGCTCCCGCCGTGCGGGGATCTGGATGTCCCCTACGTCACCTTGTATGCTGGTTTTCTACAAGAGGAGACCCCGTCAGTGTACCCTTGATCTCATGGACATGAACTTGGCCCATCCTCCAGCGGAGGGCAAGCCACGAGGCACCCCGCATGCGGGGTATCGACTCGCGGCCCTTGTTGTGGTCGCCCTGCCGATTGCACTCCTCTGGCCGGCCATGCGAACCGGCCGGATCCTGTCCAGCGCCGACACGGTGCTCGGGAGCTACCTCCTCACGCCGGCGCGACCGCTCGGATTCGTTCCGCAGAACTCCATCCTCACCGACCCTGCGCAGCAGTTCATCCCGTGGCGCCGCCTCACGACCAGCGAAGCGAGGGCCGGGCAGTTGCCGTTCTGGAACCCGTACGCGTACGCCGGTTCGCCGCTGTTGGGGAACTCGCAGGCGGCGGTCTTCGACCCATTGGCGGCGCCCTACTTTCTGACTGCGCGCCCCGACACGGTGACGGTATGGGTGGCCTTGCTACGCCTGACCGTGGCCGGCTTGGGAGCGTTCTTATTTGTCCGGGCCTTGGAGTGTTCCCCGGTTGCGTGCGCATTGGCCGGCCTGGCCTACGGGTGCGGCGGGTTCATGATTGTGTGGCTGCTCTACCCGCACTCCTCGTCGGCGGCGTGGGCGCCGTGGGCGCTTTGGGCGGGGGAACGGATGGCCCGGAAGCCCGCAGCCGGGGTGATCCTCGCCCTCGGTCTCGCGGTCGGTGCGAGCGTGCTCGGCGGTCACGTGGAGGCGGCGTTCGTGCTTGCGATCGTCGTCGCCGTCTATACCCTCTGGAGGCACGTCCAGCTCCACCACCTCGGACGCCGGACTCTCACGCGCACCATGCTGGCGCTCTCCGCGGCCGGCGCATTGACGATGACCCTGACCGCCGTGCACACGCTGCCGTTTCTTGAGGCGCTCGAGGGGGGGACGACGGTCGGCGCCAGGGGGGCCTTCTGGTCGTCGCCGGTGTTCGCGTCGTTGCTCAACCCTATTGCGTATCTCCCACAGCTTGTTCGCGCAGTGTTACTGGCCTTTCCCTACCTCTTCGGCCGGCCGCTGCGCGGCGAGGTCGTTTTGGGCGAGGCGTTCACCAACTATTGCGAGCACTCCTTCGCCTACGCGTCGTTGCTGGCGGCTTGCCTCGCCGCAGCGGCCACGGCCCGCGCACGCCGGGGAACTGCGACTCGCGTAGTCCTGGTCATCGGAGTCGTGACCTGGCTGTACTGTGGCGGGTTCCCGCCGATCGTCGCCGTCGTTCGCTTCGTGCCGGTCGTGCGGTTGATCGTCCCCACGAGAGCCGGCTTCATCCCGCTTCTGGCGCTGGCGGTGCTGGCGGGTCTCGGGCTCGATGCGCTGGTCCGCTCGGGCGATTTGCGATCGAAGCGCGTCGCGCGCTTGCTCGCTGGCGTCACGGCTGCAGGGGCCGTGACTGCGGCCACACTCGGTATCGTCATGGCCGGCGGGGGCACCGTTGCCCTGAAGGGGGTCCTCTACAAGCTCGCCGATCCCCAACTCGCCGCCCGCTACGCTGCCAGCTTCCTCTTTCCCTGGGCGGCGATCGCCCTCGCGTCCTCGGTTGTCCTCTTCCTCCTGGCCGGTAGGCGGCGCCGCTCGCTCGCCGTGTTCGCGTTGGCGGTAGTCGCCGCCGACCTGTGGTACTTCGGTGCGCACTTCAACCCGGCCATTCCAGCCGGCGAGGCGTATCCAACCACGCCCGCGGTTCGAGCCGTGCAACGCGCCACGGCACGCGGGCGAGTGGTGATCCTCGACTATGGGATGGTCACCAATGTCGCCACGTATTATGCGGTCCCCGACATCGCCGGGTACGACGCGATCAACCGGGCGCGCCTCGAGGCTCTGGCGCGGGTCGCCGGCGCCAATGACCGTACGGGCTTAGGAGATACGCTCCTCGCGTTCGAGCACTTCGGCTCGTGGTTCTTCGACGTCATGGCCGTCCAGACCGTCATCGCCGACCGGACCCTGGACGGTGATGGCCTTGTCCTTCGCAGCGAGGTCGAGGGCACGCGGATTTACACCAACACTCGAGCGCGTCCTTTTGTCTTCGCACCCCTTGTGGTCCGGCCCGCGGCCGACCAGAGCTCCGCGGCGGAGATCCTCCGCAAGGGTGGGTACGACCGCATCAACACGCCTGTGGTCGAGACGCGGGACGCGACGCTCCCCGCCGCTCCGAGCTCGCGACTGCGCTGGGAACGCCCGTCCCCCGAACGGATCTCCATCGATGTCGACACTCTGACGGCGGCGACGCTTGTGGTTGCCGAGAGCTACGATCGGGGATGGACGGCCCGAGTCGACGGGGCGCCCGCGGCGGTGCTCCCGTGCGACCTCGCGGTCATGGCCGTCGTGGTTCCGGCCGGTCACCATAAAGTGCAGCTCGTCTTCCGCCCCAGGACCTGGTCGGTCGCCGTGGCGCTGACGACGTCCGGTGTCGTGGGATGTTTCGTCCTGCTCTTCGCCCGGCGGCGGCACGCGTAGTCGCTATGCTGCGACCTGCTCGCGATCGTCGTCCGTCCGGTGACGGGCAACGTAGAGGCCGTTCGGTTCCTCAAACACGGCCTCACGGTTTCGCTCAGCCCGAGCCGCGACGAGGCCGCACCGTCCAGGCCGCCCGCCGGCGAGCCCGGGCCGCCGACCAGCGGTAGGGTGCTCCGGGTAAACGTCAAACAAGCGTGCCCAAAAAGGGCGAGATGGTGGGACCAGGTGTGCGCCAGGCGAAGCTTGGAGAAGGGCTACGCCCTCGAGAAAGGTGCCAGGTACGCAAGTAGCGGAAGTAGCGGGAGCCTCTCATCGCTCGAACTTCCCAGCCAACTTCCGATCGAGCTGGTCGAGTCGACGCGCGAACGCCGGCTGTCCTGCCCGCCGGCGTGCGCCCCGGCGCACCCAGTGACTCACCCCGTCGCGGCTCTTGCCCAACGCCTCCGCGAGCGCCTTGACGCCCACGCCCCACCGCTCCACCGCCAGCGCCGCCACCAACTCCCGCGCCTCCAGCACGGCCGCGCTCCGCTGCGCGCCCGCCAACTCCCGCATCCCCACCGCGAGCAGCGGCTCGACCCGCGCCAGGAACTCACCCGCCGAGGTGCTCGGCCGGATCGGCCCGGCGCTGCCTCCCAACGCGTCCACGCCGTGCCCGCTCTCCGCAAGCTCTGGCTCCGCCGTCCACCACGGCAGCTGCTCCAGACGCCCGCCGACCCAGCGCTCGTTGCGCTCCCGCCGCAACAGGCTCAGGTAGGAGTGGAGCGCCTGCCGCCGGGTCCCGCCAAAGAACGTGTACACGAAGTCCGCGTCGACCAGCGGTCGCGCCGTCCGCCGCAGGAGCTCGCGATGGCCGCTCCACCGGTACCTCGCAGGGTCGTCCACGATCTTGGCCGTCACCGGGTTCAGGTGGACGTAGGCGAGCAGGCGCAGCAGGGAGTCCGTGTCCTGGATCGGCCGTGCTTTGTAGCGTGCCTGCCACAACGGTCCAAGCACCTTGCACCGCCGGTTGAACCCCTGCGTGTACGCGTGCTGGAGGAACCGGATCGAGCGCCACAGCGGCACGCTCGCGGTGCGAACGGCGAGGTGGTAGTGGTTCGGCATGATGCACCACGCCAGCACGGCAAGGCCGTCCCGCTTCTTGACCTCGTGCAGGAGGCTCCAGAATCGCCCGGCCTCGTCCTCGAGCTTGAACGGCGCTTCGCCACGCCCCGCCCGGTTGTAGACGTGGTAGACGAGCCCCTCGACGAACACTCTCGGCCGCCGTGGCATCGTGATCTCCTGCCAGCGACGCTACCACA
>JAJXUY010000161.1 GCA_021782525.1 Acidobacteriota bacterium
TTCACCCGCTACCGTTGCGACCCGGCGCATGAGCCGCCGCACGTCGGCTTCGACTTCCACTTCAGCGCGGGTTGATCCGTGGGCGGCGGGCGGCCGGCGCGCGACCCGGCTCGGACGGTAGCCGCGGTCCGGACCCACCGACCGGGGAGGGCAGCGGCGTGGGTACTGGCGTGCCGGCCGAAGACGCTGCCGGCGGCGGCCGCGCCGGTGGTCGTCGGCGCCGCGACCGCGGGGTCGCTGCACGCGTTCCGGGCGGGCCCGGCCCTGGCCGCGCTTGTCGGGGCACTCCTGCTGCAGATCGGGGCCAACCTCGCCAACGACGTCTTCGACTTCCGCCGTGGCGCCGACAGCGGGCCGCGCGTCGGCCCACTGCGCGTCACGCAGGCAGGGCTCATCTCGCCGGCGGCGGTCCTACGCGGGATGTGGGCGGCGCTCGGGCTGGCCGCGCTGGCCGGCATCTACCTGACGGCGGTCGCCGGTTGGCCGGTCCTCGCCATCGGCGCGCTGTCGATCGTGGCCGCGCTGGCGTACACCGGAGGGCCGTTCCCGCTCGGCTACCACGGCCTCGGCGAGCTCTTCGTCTTCATCTTCTTCGGTCTCGTCGCCGTCGGCGGCACGCACTTCGTGCAGGCGCGTTCGCTCGCCGCCGCAGCCGTGTGGGCCGCCGTCCCGATGGGGCTGCTCGCTGCGGCGATCCTCGTGGTCAACAACCTGCGCGACATCGCCACCGACCGCGCCGCGGGGAAGCGCACGCTCGCGGTGCGGCTCGGGGAAAGGGGCACGCAAACAGAGTACGTGCTGCTGCTCGCGGCGGCGTTCGCCGCTCCTGTGGCGGCGGTGGCCGCCGGCGCCGCTCCGGTCGAGCTGCTGGTGACGCTGGCGGCGCTCCCCGCGGCGGCCGCGCCGGTCCGCAGGGTCCTGCGCGAGAGCGGAGCGGCCCTCAACCAGGCGTTGGCCGAGACGGCGAGGCTCGAGCTCGCCTTCGCCGTCCTCTACGCGCTCGGGGTGACGGCGCCGGGTTGGCTGCGATGAGCCCCGCAGCCCGCGAGCGGGCCGGCAAGGCGCGCGGCGGAGCCTGAGGCGCCGTGCGCAGTCTCGTGTCCACCTACCGGGCGGCGTTCTCCGGGCTGCCGAGAGCGGTCTGGGTCCAGGGCGCCGCGACCCTCGTGAACCGCAGCGGCACGATGGTGCTGCCGTTCATGAGCCTGTACCTCACCACGAAGCTCGGCTTCTCGGTCATCGCGGCCGGGCAGGTGCTCAGCGTCTACGGTGTCGGCTCGATCGTGGGGTCGTGGCTCGGCGGCGCGCTCTCCGACCGCGTCGGCCCGGTGCGGGTGCAGGTCGCGAGCCTGGCCGCCACGGGGGCCGGGTTCCTCGTCCTCTCACGCCTGAGCGGGCGTCTCACCGTCTCGCTGTCGGTGTTTGGGCTCGCCCTCGTGGCCGAGTGCTTCCGGCCGGCGCTGTTCACCGCGATCGCGCGCGGCAGCGAGGCGGTGGTGCGGACCCGTGCGTTCGCGCTCGTCCGTCTCGCCATCAACCTCGGAATGTCGTTCGGACCGGCGGTCGGGGGAATGCTGGCCGTGCACCACTACGGGTGGCTCTTCGTCGCCGACGCGGCGACGTGCTGGGCCGCGGCGCTCGTGCTCGGCCTGGCGGCGCCCGCGACGGGCGACACACCACGAGAGGCGGGAACGCGGCCCGGCGGGGTTCGCTCGCCGTGGCGGGACGGCCCGTACCTCGCGTTCCTCGCGGTGATGGTGGGGTTGGGAACGGTCTTCTTCCAGATCTCGAGCACGATGCCGCTGTACTTCCGCCAGCACTACCACCTGGCCGAGGACTCGATCGGGCTGCTGCTCGCGATCAACACCGTCATCATCGTCGCCGTGGAGATGGTGCTGCTGCGCGCCCTCGAGCACCGCGACCACCTGCTGCTGGCCGGTCTCGGGTGCCTGCTCGTGTGCGCCGGCTTCGGCCTGCTGCCGCTGGGTTCGAGCCCGGCGTTCGCCGCGCTCAGCGTGGTGGTGTGGACGGCGGGCGAGATGGTGTCGCTGCCTTTCACCAACTCGGTGGCGGCGAGCCGCGCTCCGGCGGCGGCCAGCGGGAGGTACATGGGCGCCTACTCCCTCGCGTTCTCCGTCTCGTTCGTGCTCGCCCCGGCGATCGGGACGGCCGTCTACGAGGGGCTCGGCCCCACCGCGTTGTGGTTCGGCGTCGCGGCGACCGGCGTCGTCCTCCTGGCCGCGTGCGTCCGCCTCGCGCGCTGGTTCCGCCCGGCGCCGGGCGCGGTGGCCGCGGCGCCCGCACCCCGGTACGATGGCGAGGAATGAACGGCCGAGCGAGCGGCTTTTCTCGGTCGGTACGGCCCGGCGCGACCACCGGCCGGATCGGTGAACCGCAGCCTGGGCGCGCTCCGGGGTGACCTGCGGCGGGGTCCGCCGCGGAAGGGGAACGGATATGTTCAAGAGGTTGCTCGCAACCGACTGTGACATCGCCGCACTGGTGCTGCGGCTGGGCCTGGGGATCGTCATGTTTCCCCACGGCGCCCAGAAGGTGCTCGGGTGGTTCGGCGGCTACGGCCTCGCCGGCACCTGGGGCTTCATGACGGGGCAGCTGCACATCCCGGCGGTCTTCGCTGCGCTCGCGATCACCGCCGAGTTCGCCGGCTCGCTGGGCCTGATCGTCGGGCTGCTCGGCCGCGTCGCCGCGTTCGGGATCGGCGTCGAGATGGCCGTCGCGGCGTTCGTCGGCGGTCACGTGGCGAACGGGTTCTTCATGAACTGGTCGGGACACCAGGCGGGCGAGGGGTTCGAGTACCACATCCTGGTGATCGTCATCGCTCTCGCCGTGATGATCAAGGGGAGCGGGGCGTTGTCGCTCGATCGGCTACTCGCCGGTAAGGCGCGTTGAGCCCGACCGAGCCCGCCGCCCGGCCCCCGGTCAGGGAGCGGCTCGTCGGCGTGATCTCCGACACCCACGGCCTGCTCCGCCCGGAGGCGGTGGCGGCGCTCGCCGGCTGCGACCTGATCGTGCACGCCGGCGACGTCGGCTCGCCCGCCGTCCTCGCGGGGCTGCGGCGCGTCGCGCCGGTCGTGGCGGTGCGGGGTAACGTCGACATCGAGTGGTGGGCGCGCGACCTCCCCGAGAGCGAGGTCGCCCGGGTCGGGGACGCCAGCGTGTACGTGCTGCACGACCTCGCGCGCCTCGACCTCGACCCGGCCGCAGCCGGCTTCGCCGCGGTCGTGAGCGGGCACTCCCATCTTCCCGCGATCGAGGAGCAGGGGGGAGTCCTCTACCTCAACCCGGGCAGCGCCGGGCCGCGGCGCTTCTCGCTGCCGGTCTCGCTGGCCCGCCTCCGGGCCGGCGGCAGAACTGTGACCGCCGAGCTCGTCACGCTCGAGCCGTGACCGCCGGGCGGGGTTCGCCGCCGCTGCAACCGGGTGCGGTCCGGGCGCGTATGCTGCCGCAGGTGTACGTTCGTCGAGACGGGGAGGGACTGGCGATGATGAGACGCGTCGGGATGTTCACCCTAGGGTTGCTGTTCGGCGCCGCGGCCTTGGCCGCCGCGGAGGCGCCGAAGACAGCGGACAAGGCGTGTGAGCCGGAGGCCGCGAAGCAGGAGGCGGCGGCGGTCCCCAAGCCGGAGCAATCGGTCACCGAGCACACGATCACGATCGGCGGCGCCGTCCTCAAGTACAAGGCGACGGCAGGCACGATCGTGATCCGCAACGACAAAGACCAGCCGATCGCCGCAATCGAGTACGTCGCCTACACCAAGGACGGCGCCAAGGCCTCGCAGCGGCCGCTCACGTTCGCCTACAACGGCGGCCCGGGCTCGTCCTCGCTCTGGCTGCACATGGGCGCGCTCGGACCGCGCCGGATCGTGACCACCGACGCGGCGCCGACGCCGCCGCCGCCGTACCAGGTGGTGGACAACCAGGAGAGCATCATCGACACGACCGATCTCGTCATGATCGATCCGGTCGGGACCGGGCTCTCGCACGCGGTGGGGAAGGCGAAGGACAAGGAGTTCTGGGGCGTCGACCAGGACCTCGACTCGATCGCCCGCTTCGTCGTCCAGTACGTCAACGACAACAACCGCTGGAACTCGCCGAAGTACCTGCTCGGCGAGAGCTACGGCACGATGCGTTCGGCCGGCCTCGTCGACCTGCTGCAGAGCCGCTGGAACATGGCGTTCAACGGCGTCGTGCTGGTCTCGGTGTTCGTCAACGCGCAGACCGACATCACGATGCCCGGCAACGACCTGAGCTACGAGATGTTCCTGCCCAGCTACGCCGCGATCGCGTGGTACCACCACCTGGTCCCGGACGCGCCGGTGCTCGAGCCGTTCCTCGCCCAGGCGCGCGCGTTCGCCGCCGGGCCGTACGCGACGGCGCTGGCCAAGGGCGACGCGCTCCCCGACGCGGAGCGCCAGTCGGTGATCGCCACGATGTCGCACCTGACCGGTCTCTCGCCGGCGTACCTCGACAAGGCGAACCTGCGGGTCAGCGAGGGCGAGTTCACCGCCGAGCTGCTGCGCGAGCACGCCGAGGTCGTCGGCCGTCTCGACGCGCGCTTCACCGGCGTCGCGCTCGACCGCCTGGCGCAGGAGTCGCACGAGGACCCGCAGGCGACGGCGATCTCCGGCGCGTTCACCGCCGCGTTCCTCGACTACCTGCACGAGGAGCTCAAGTTCGGGCAGGGCCAGACGTACAAGGTCGAGGCCGACCTGTGGCGGGATTGGGACTGGAAGCACAAGGCTCCCGGCTCGTTCTTCGCGACCTCGGGGATGCCGAACACCGGCATCGACCTAGCCCACGCGATCGCCACCAACCCGGCCCTGCGCATCCTCGTGCTCAACGGCTACTACGACCTGGCGACGCCGTTCTTCGGCACCGAGTACACGATGGAGCACCTCGGCCTCGAGAAGAAGCTGCGCGGCAACATCGAGATGAAGTACTTCGAGGCGGGCCACATGATGTACCTGCACCCGCCGTCGCTGGTTGCTTTCAAGAACGCGGTCGCCGGCTTCATCAAGGCCACCGACCGGCTGT
>JAJXUY010000162.1 GCA_021782525.1 Acidobacteriota bacterium
CGGCCTGGCGAGGACGTCGGCGACCCGTTTTTCGGCGGCGAGGGGCCGCCGCGCTCGACGTGCACCGCCTGCGGCGGCTGCATGGTGGGGTGCCGCTTCAACGCCAAGAACACGCTCGACAAGAACTACCTCTACTTCGCGGAGAAGCTCGGGGCCGAGATCGTGCCTGAGACCGTCGTCACTCTGATCGAGCCCGACGGCGAGGGCGGCTATCTCCTGCACGCGCGGCGTTCGACGAGCGTCTGGCGGCGCGGGCGGTGCACGCTGCGCGCACGCGGCGTCGTGGTCGCGGCCGGCGCGATGGGCACGACCGACCTGCTGCTGCGCTGCCGCGAGGCGGGGACGCTGCCCGACCTCTCCCCCGCGCTCGGACGGCGGGTGCGCACCAACAGCGAGGTGCTGTGCGGGGCCACGGCGCGGGGTGGTGACATCGATTACTCCGAGGGGATCGCGATCGCGAGTTCCCTGTACACCTCCGCCGACACCCACATCGAGGTCGTGCGCTACTCGGAAGGCTCCGACTTCATGTCGTTCCTGGCGACGCTGCAGGTCGGGCCCGGCACGCGCCTGACGCGGCCGCTCAAGTGGATCTGGGCGTGCCTTGGCCACCCGCTCGACTTCCTGCACTCGCTCAACCCGTTCGGCTGGGCGCGGCGGAGCGTGATCCTGCTCGTGATGCAAACGATCGAGAACTCGATCCGGCTCGTGCGCCGGCGGCACTGGTATTGGCCGTTCACCCGCCGGCTCGGCAGCCGTCGCGACCCCGGCCAACCGGTGATCCCGAGCTACATCCCGGTGGCCAACGAGGCAGGCCGCGCCGTGGCGAACACGATCGGCGGCTACCCGTCGACCGCGATCAACGAGGCCTTGCTCGACGTCCCGATGACGGCCCACATCCTCGGCGGCGCGTGCATGGGTGCGGACCCGGAGGACGGTGTCGTGGACGAGTACAACCGCGTGTTCGGCCACCCCGGGCTCTGGGTCGTGGACGGTTCCTCCGTCCCCGCCAACCTGGGGGTCAACCCGAGCCTCACGATCGCCGCGATCGCCGAGCACGCGATGAGCGCGGTCCCGCCCAAGGATCCGGCCGCCGGGCTGCGCCCGCTGCCGCCGCAGGCCCGCGCCGGTCACGACAGTTGAGAGTGCAAACTCAAGAGTGAAGAATCAAAGGCGGAAAAGGGGAGAGGGTAAAGGGAAGAGGGACGACAAGGCCCGCATCGGGTCCGTCGTTGTCTTCCCTTTGCCCTCTTCCCTTTTCCCTTCTCTGTCAACTCTTCTCTCTGCACTCTGAATTCTTCGCTGCCGTCTCAGCCGCGGACCGCGGCGGCGACGACGCCGAGGAGCCTGAGCCACGAGGGGCGGGCTTCGAACGCCGTCAGGCGGCGTCCGATCACCCGGGCGTTGCGGAAGGTGGGGAACCACGGCGGCGCCGGCCACACCCGGAACGGGCCCCGGATGACGTTCTTCTGCACCCGCGAGAACATCGGCGTGTTGTGCACCTCGCCGATCCCGGAGCGGACGTCGTAGATGTCGCTCCCGGCGAAGCCGCCCCACGGCGTCGTGGTCGCGGCGTATCCGGCGGCCGCCCACTGGTTCAACGAGACCGTGCCGAAGCGCAGGTCCGCGATCGCGCGCTCGAGGGCGGCCGCCATGGCCGGGTCGCGCAGCGACGCGGGGTGGACGATGATGCCGACGTTGAGCGTGCCCCAGAGCGTGTCGTTGGCGAACGCGACCGCGCGGCCGAGGAACTCGGCCGGATTGGCGGCGTCGAGCGCGGTTTCCGCCATGACGGAGCAGAACGCTTCCTGTGTGAAGCAGATGTCCTCGGCGTTGCGGGGATCGAGGCCGGCGGCCAGCAGCCACGGCAGCTCGCCCTCACGGGGGGTGCCGATCCGGTCGGCGTCGGGGTGTGCGGCGGCGTACGCCTGCCAGCGCTCGGCGGCCCCCGGGTAGTAGGCACGGCGCGGCGGGATCTTGCCGAGCGCCCCCCGCACAGCGGCGAGCAGCTTCTCGCGCCCGTCCCAGCCGGCGTGCTGGACGACCACGCGGACCGCGTTGCAGTTGCAGCCGGCGTTGTTGACCAGCTGGCCCGCGATGTTGGCGGCGTGGAAGGCGAAGTCGCCGTCGCGCCACGGCCCGGGGACCACGATCACGGGGCTCACGTTGCCGAGCTCGCTGGTGATGCGCTTGGCGAGGAGCGGCCGGCGCTCGGCCTTGCGCCGCGTCCCCTCCTCGCCGGGTCCGAAGACGATCGCGTCGTGGGTGCGGTCGGAGCCCGTGAGGTGGATCTCGTCCACACCTGCGTGCTGACACAGGTAGGCGCCTTCCGCAGCGCCGCCGTAGACGACGCGGAAGAAGCCCCGCTCCACCAGCGCCCGGAAACCTTCCTCGATGAATGGCCCGAGGTAGGCGTTGACCGGGTTCATCTTCAGCACGACGACCTGCTTCTCGCTGAACAGCTTCGTCAGCACGTCCATCGGTCCGATCGAGGCGACGTTGCCGGCGCCGAGAACGAGTGCCACCCTCCCCGCCGGCACCTGCCGGTACGCGAGCGCCTGGGTCGCCGGCAGATCCTGGACGGTGACGCCGGGCTCCATCCAGACGTCGCCGGTGAAGCCGCGAAACATCACACGGTCGTAGAAGTCGGCCGGGAAGACGCGCGCGGCCACCTGGCCGTTCGGTAACGTCGTCACCCGGCCGGGGACCCGAGGCCTCCCGAAGCGCGCGATGTCGGCGAGCGAGCGCCGCAGCAACCTCAGGTGGCGCACGAGGAAGAGAGGACCCAGGAACCACTCCTCGGCCTCGGTCGGGGTGCCGGGGGTGATCCCTTTCGCCCGCACCGCCGCGGCGACCCAGCGTTCGGCGACACGCGCCGAGTCGGCGTGCAGCCGCTCGAGCAAGGTGAGGCGGGACGCGAGATCGAGCGCGGCCCACTCGTCCTTGTGCGCCGCCAGCTCCGCGACCGCCCTGTCGAGGTCGGACCGCGATGTCGGCGGCACGTTCCCCGCGACCTCCGGGATCGCCGCGCTCCCCCTCCGTGGCCGTGTCCGCAGCATCCTCGTGCCCCCCGCGACCCGAAAGGGTACACCGGCTCTGCGGGCGTGGCCAGAGGCGCAGCCGCCACCAGGCCGTCAGTGGGCCGGCGGCCGGGCCGGCCCCTTGGCGAGCGTCACGCGCAGCCAGACGTCGATCGGTGCCGGCGCTTCGCCGCGGGCCGGACCGCGGTCCATCCCGCCACGCCCGCCGTAGCCGCCACGTCCGCCGTAGTCCCCGCGTCCGCCGTAGTCCCCGCGCCCGCCGTAGTCCCCGCGCCCGCCGTAGCCGCCGGGGCCGATCCCGCCCTCGTCCCCTGACGCGTCCTCGTCCGGCTCACCCCCGCCGAAGCGAGTTCCTTCCCCGCGGCTGTCCTGCAGCCTCTCGGTCGCGAGCCCGAGGGCGATCGTGGCGCCGGGCACCGCCCCGACGGCCAGCGGGTGCGCCGGGGAGGGTTGCAGCGGGACCCTCATCTCCACGACCATCACGCCGTAGTCGTCACCGGCGGCGGCCTGGACCGGCTCCTCCGGCTCGACCCGCAGCCGTTGCCGGTCGCTCTTGGTCGGCCCGAGCAGTTCGAGAGCCGCGGCGGGCCGTCCGGCGCCCAGGCCGCGGGCCGGCGCGCCTTCTGGCGGACCGCTCCCTCCGGGCGAGTGTCGCTCCCCTCCCCGCCCGGCGCCGACCGGGTAGCGGACGCCGAACGTCGTCTTGTCCTTCCCCTCGCCGTTGAACCACACGGTCAGGCCGAGACGCTTGAGTCGCCTCTTGAGGATCGGGTCGGAGGTCTTGAGGCACAGATAGAGGTAGTGAGCGTCGTTCTGCAACCCGATCACCACCGGGGGATCGCCGAGCGGGCGGAGCAGCTCGGCCCACCCCTGGGCCGAGCCGTCCACCGGGACGGCCGCCGCGACCCACGCGCTCGCGATCTCGAGGTCCTTGCCGCGAGCCGCCGGAACCGCCGTTGCCAAAGCCATCGTCACGACAATCGCCTGCACCGTCTTCATCGGGCACCTCCGTCGGGGACGCGACACGCACCACGTGGACGGTCGCATCGCGGCTCGGGTTACGACTCGCCGTAGCAACCGGCTCACAGCTCCCTCTTGACGTCGAGGAACTCCGGGAAGTGCCGGCCGATCGCGTCGATCATCGCCTCCGGCTCGATCGGCTTCTCCAGGTACTCGTCCACCTGGTACTGCTGCCGCGCCTCGGTCTCCCACCGCCGGCTCTTGAACACGGCGGTCACGATGAAAGTGACCGGCCGGTAGTCGGGCGCGGTCTCGCGCAGCTTCGCGAGCAGCTCGAAACCGGACAGCAGCGGCATGAGGGCGTCGATGATCGCGAGTTGCGGACGGTGCGCGAGCAGCAGCTCCAAAGCCTGGCGGCCATCCGCCGCCTCGAAGACCTGCAGGTCGCGCTCGCGCAGCGCCTCCGCCGTCACCACCCGAAACACCCGGCTGTCGTCCGCGATCAACGCCGTCCTGAGCGCCACCCATCACCTCCCCCAGCCGCCGGCCACCCTACCGGCCGGCCGACGGCCCATGCTGCCGCCCCGCTGGTCAGGGTCGGGGCGCTGCGTGTATCGTAGCGCCATGCCTTTGAGGATGGCGCTTCCGCCGTGCGCGCCTGAGCCGGCCCCCGGCGGACGCTCGCAGGTCGGAGTCGTTGGCCTCACCCTCCTCGCCGCGTTCGTGCTGGCCGGGGGGTGCGGGCGCGAGCCGGAGAAACCGCTCGTCATCGCCTTCGGCGACTCCCCGGTGACGCTCGACCCGCACACCAGCAACCGCAACGTCGCCTGGTCGGTGCTCGCGAGCTTCTACGATCCGCTGGTGTCCCTCGGGCCCAACCTGAGGCCGCTCCCCGCCCTCGCCACGAGCTGGGAACACACGAGCCCGACCCGATGGCGGTTCCACCTCCGGAGCGGGGTCACGTTCTGCACCGGCGAGCCGCTGACCGCAGGCGATGTCGTCGCCAGCTTCGAACGGGCGCGCACCCTGCCAACC
>JAJXUY010000163.1 GCA_021782525.1 Acidobacteriota bacterium
CGCTCGAGCAGGCCGAGCTCGATCCACGTTCGCTGGCGACCGTCGATGAGCGCTCCGACCACCACCGGCCCGGGGACCTTGGCGACGATGTCGAGCAGTTTCGCCTCGGCTCCGTCGTCGGTTTCCTGGCGAACGACGATCGACCACGTGCCGAACAGCAGGAGCGTGCCCAGACTCACACCCAGGGCGGCGCGCGCCGCCCGCCGGACGCCGAGCCGCGTGAGCGCGCGGCCGGTCTCGACGCCTCCCAGCGCGGTCCAGACGCAGAGCGGCACCGCCAGGAGGATGGTCCGGTGGGCGTCGAACCTCGTCGTCAGCAGCACGGGAAGCACGGTGACCACGGACCAGGCGAGCAGCACGACGTGCCCCCACTGCCGAGCGCGGCGCAGCGAGACAACGAAGCCGAGGAGCGTGAAAGCCGCAAGCGGGGCGAAGTAAGCCTTGATCGCGGGAGGGTCGTCGAAGATCGACTGGAGGCCGGGTGACGCCATGGTCAAGGGCGACAGCAGGCGGTAGCACTGGGGCAAGGTCTCGGCGAGGACCTTGAACCCCACCTCGAACCTCTGCGCGGGCGAGGGCTGGAACGGACCCTCGCGCGGCACCGCGGCGAGCTCCTGCGCCGTGGGCACCAAGCGCGTGAGGCCGGCGCTCCTCGCCCACCGCGCAAACGAATCGAAAGCCGTGGAATCGCGGGTGAGATAGTCGCGGACGTAGTCCGGTTCCGCCACGATCGTGAACAGCTGCTCACCGCGGGCGTGGAGGAACGCGTGCTGCCCGCCGGCCGCGCGCTCGGCCGCGACCACGGCTGTCGCCGCCGCGACGAGGGCGGCGAACGCGGCCAGCGCCTGCCGGTGGCCCCGCCCCGCCCTGACGACGGCCGGAACGAGGGATGCGAGCAGCGCGATGACGACCAGCCGGCCGGGTGAGTACCCCAGCGTCGCCAGGTACAGCGCCGCGCCCGCAACGAGGCCGCGCCACCACACCGCGCCGCCGGGCGCCACCAGCTCGCCGACCGCGATCGCCGCGACCACGCAGGCGAGCACGGTGGCGGACAGCGAGGTCCCGTACTTGCCGTAGAAGATGACGTACGTGTTCGCCGAGGCCACCAGCGCCGTGACCGCAGCCGCGGCTGGTCCGAAGTGGCGGCGCGCGAACAGCCACAGCGCGGGCACGAGGAGGAGCGCCCAGAGCGCAGCGAAGAGACGGAGCGAGAGCGTCGAGAACCCGGCGTGCGTGAGGAGCGCGTACGTCGGCGCGCCGTAGAGGAGAGACGCGTTGCCGTTGCTCACCAGCCCCTCGTTCCAGACCAAGGTGTGAACGGCGTAACCGAGAGTGCTCGTGTGCGCGTAGAACGCCTCGCCGAACCCCGTCGTGACGGGGGCCTCCCACACCAGCGTCGATCCCGCGAACGTCCGCAGGTGCCAGCCGAGCGCGAACGTGGCCAGCAGGACAGCCGCGACCAGCGCCCCCGCGCTCCACCCTCCCCCGGAGGCCGGCTGGCGCGACGTGGCGGTCGCCCCGGCGTCCGGGTCGAGCACCACGTGCCACGCCAGCAACGCGAGGACGGCCGCGGTGACGGCGAGCTGCGGCGCCGGACCGGCCAGGCCCCCCTGCGTTCGCACCCACACCGCGGCCGCCCCGCCGGTGAGCGCGAGGAGCAACGGCGCCAGCCGGAGGAGCGCTCGCCGGTCGGTTGCGAGGCCGCGGAGGACGGCCAGACCGGCGCCCGTCACGACGACGAGGAGAGTGAGCGCGGCGACAGGGACGCCGGCGAGCACGGCGCCGGGCTCACGGAAGATCTCGGCGATCACGGAGCAGACCCGGCCGCCACCGCGAGCTGGCCCTCGATGTCGGAGACGAGGACCGACCCGCCAGCAGGCGAGAGCGCGATCCCCGATGGTCGCCTGAACCCCGGGGGCGGCGCGTCGTCCCCGCGGATCGTGCGCAGCAGACGGCCGTCGGCGGCGTACGCTCGCACCTCGCCCGCGAGCGGCACGGTGACCCAGATGGTGCCGCCCGGCGCGAGCGCCAGGTACGGTTCCGAGAACACCTCGCGCCGCCAACCCGGGACCGGGAACGCGCTCAGGAACGTGCCGTCGGCGCCGAACACGGCCAGCCGGCCGTTGTCGTTGTCGCACACGTAGACCCGGCCGCCGGTGTCGAGGGCGATCCCCTGCGGCCCGGCGAGTCTTCCCGGCGGCGCCGGCGGGTCGACCAGGAGGTCCTGCTTCCCGTCGGGGGAAAAGCGCTCGAGCCGGTTGTTGCCGGTGTCCGCCACCCAGACGCGGCCGGCGGCGTCCAGCGCGATGCCACGCGGGCCGTAGAGATTCGCGCCGAACTCGCGCAGGTAGCGGCCGGCGGCGTCGAACACCTGGATGCGGCCGTTCCACGTGTCGGCGACGTAGACACGGCCGTCCGGCCCGACGGCGACGCCGCACGGGTCGCGGAACTCGCCCGGCGCCGTGCCGCGCCGGCCCCACGCCGCCACCGGCTTGAGGGCGCGATCGAACTTCTGAATCCGGCAGTTGCCGAAATCGGCGACGTAGACGTTGCCGGCCTTGTCGCAGGCGATCCCGCGCGGCTGGCGGAGGATGCCGAGCGCCGCCGGCGCCGGCGCCGGCTCAGCTCCGGCGACCTCGGGTTCGACCGTCAGCGGCGGTGGCGTGCCGAGCGCGCCGCCGTTGACGGCGAAGATCGTGACGCCGGGGTTGCGGTACACCGGGGTCAGCAGGTCGGCCCAGCGCTCGAAGTTGGCGAGGTTGCCCCCCGCGTAGGTCCGGCGCTCGAGCGCTCCGACGTAGATCAGCGCCACGTGGTCGTGGCGCAGCACCGCCGCGACCCTCGCCTCGTCGGCGGAGGTGAAGATCGTCTCCAGGTCGCTCTTGCGGCGGTTGATCTCGGGCCAACGGTGGCCGCGCTGATAGACGTGGTAGTCCCACCCGAGCACGATCGGCAGTCCGGTGTTCATCGAGACGCGGGCGTACGCGCCGTACGACGGCCCGTACGCCTCGGCGAGTACCGGCAGCCCGGGCACGTTGCGGTTGATCCACTCGAACGCGGCGAGGTCCTGCGGGTCGGTCGTGCGCAGGTAGGCCATGCCGTCGAGCGTCCAGCGCGGGCCGGCCGCGTGGCGGTGCGTCACGTCGCCCCAGGCGCCCGAGATCGATGTGAACGCGCCGACAGCGACCGCCACGCCGACGAGCCCCCGCCACGCCAGGCGCGCCGCGCCGCGCGGCCGGTCGCGGCGGAAGAGGTTGCAGAACACGGGGCCGGAGGCGAGGCCGAACAGGAGCCAGGCCTCGAGGTAGAACTTGAAGATCGTGTTCATGCGATCCCAGATGAACACGAACTCGCAGCCGGCGATCAGCGCGAACGCGAACGCCGCCAGCAGGAGCGGGCGGCGGTCACGCTCCGCCGTCGTGCGGTGGAGCGCGAGGTAGGCGCCGAACGCGGCCATCGCCAGAGCGAACGTCCGGATCGACACCGCCGGGCGCAGCGAGAGGTGGGCGAGCGCGGTGAGGTCGACCAGCGACAGCACGAGAGCGAGAGCGGCGGCGACCATCGCGGCGCGCCGCAGGCGGCCGAGCGGCCCTCCGTCCGGAGCCAGGGTGCGCCGCCACACCACGAAGAAGAACGGCACCAGGAGCGTCAGGAACACGCCGAAGATCGTGAGCACGTCGGTGGGCCGCGCGAACGGCCCGACCTCGGCGCCCCACTGGCTGGCGGGTGGGGAGAAGTGACGCCAGAACGGCCGGAAGGCGAGGGCGGCGCCGCCGATCACGACGGCGGCCGGGGCGACGACGGTCGTAACCCCGGTGCGGAGGGTGCGCACGAACCCGCCGCGCACCCCGTGCGCCACCCATTCGGCGACGAGGAGCACGAGCAGGAGCGCGACGTACGTCGGCAGGCTCCAGCCGTTGGTCACGGTGACCGCGCCGAGGGAGAGCGCGCCGAGCGCGAGCAGGGCGGCCGCGGCCGTGCGCGGGCGGTGGTGGGTAGGCTCCCCCCTCCGGCCCAGCCAGAGGATCGTCACGGCGACGAACCCCACCGCCCACGGCATCACCAACAGGTGCGCGTGCAGGTCGGCGAAGGTGAAGCTCCAGAACGGGTACTCGTTGATCGTGTTGGGGATGACGCGCGAGGTGGCCCAGAAGTAGTCGAAGTTGATCGCGTGCCGTGCGAGCAGCTCGCGCACGCCGGAGAGGTTGCCGAGCAGCAGCGTCAGCGCCGTGGTGGCGGCGCCGACGCGCCAGCCGCCGCCGAGCAACGCCCCGGCCGCGAACAGCGCGGCGGCGGTGAGGCCGGCGACGGCGGCGATGCCGAGGTTGAACATCACGGCCGGCTGGATCGCCAACGTCTTGCCGATCGCCGCGACCGCGTAGTGGCCGAAGTAGGTGTACAGGAGCGGCGACCCGGCGAACCACGGCTCCGGCGGGGGCAGCGTCTGGCTGCGGTAGAGCGTGTTGAGGAACGAGAAGTCCATCGGCTTCTCGCCCCAGAAGATCTCCGGGTTGAGGGCGCGCAGCAGCAGGAAGAGCGCGAACGCCCCCCAGAACGCCGCCTCGCTGGCGGTCACCTCGCGCCGGGACGGTCCGTCTCCATGGCGGCGGCGGAACGCCCAGCCGGCGGCCGCGATCGCGACCACCGTCGCCCACAGCACCGGCGGTGCGAACGACGCCAGGCCGAGGCTCACCGCGAGCCACGGGACGTAGACGAAGACGAGCACCCCCATGACCTTGGCGAGCGCGTACAGACCCGGCCGGTGAGGGAGCGCCCAGCGCATCAGCGCGAACGCCGCCAGGCCGAGGAGCTCGAGCAGGAGGGCGCACAGGACCGTCGCCGGCAACGAGGCGCGCACCCAACGTGCGCCGCCGCTCGCAGCGGCGCCGGCGCGGGCCAGCAGCATCGCGGCCCGTGATACCGGGTGGGAGGGGAGCCCGTTGAGGATCTTGCCGCTGAGCGCCGCTGCCGGCAGGTCGCCGGTGTTGCGGAAGATCAGCGCCTTGGGGTGGTCGTAGACCGAGAACG
>JAJXUY010000164.1 GCA_021782525.1 Acidobacteriota bacterium
GCGGATCTTCGTCCAGCTCATGCACACCGGCCGCGTCGGCCACCCGCTCAACCTGCCGGCGGGGGCCGAGCTGCTCGCTCCCAGCGCGGTCGCGGCCGAGGGGGAGATGTTCACCGACGCCTCCGGCTTGCAGCCGCACCCGGTCCCGCGCGCGATGACCGAGGCCGAGGTGCACGGCGCGATCGCCGAGTTCGTCGCCGCCGCCCGGCTCGCCATGGCCGCCGGGTTCGACGGCGTCGAGCTGCACGGCGCCAACGGCTACCTCATCGAGCAGTTCCTCAGCCCGGAGACGAACCGGCGCGACGACGCCTGGGGGGGGTCGGTCGAGCGGCGGCAGCGGTTCGCCCTCGAGGTGGCGGAGGCGGTCGCGGCTGCGATCGGGGGCGAGCGCACCGGCATGCGCCTGTCGCCGTACGGCGTCAACGCCGGCATGCACCCGTACCCCGAGATCGAAGAGACCTACACCACCCTGCTGCGGAAGCTCGCGGCCACCGACATCCAGTACGTCCACCTCGTGGACCACTCCGCGATGGGGGCGCCCGAGGTGCCCGAGCAGCTCAAGCGGGCGCTGCGCGCCGCGTGGCCGCGCACCTTCATCCTCGCCGGCGGCTTCGACCCCGGTACGGCGCAGGCCGCGCTCGACGAGCGGCGCGCCGACCTGGTCGCGTTCGGGCGGCCGTTCCTCGCCAACCCCGATCTCGTGACCCGGCTCGAGCGCGGGCTGGCGCTCAACCCGCCGGACTTCGCGACGCTGTACACCCCGGGACCGAAAGGCTACACCGACTACCCGACCGCCTCGTGAGCGCGCGCCGGGAAGACCGAGGAGAGACGATGGGAGTCAAGGATTCGCTCCTGAAGGAGTTCGACGCCGAGGCGATGACGACCCGGAGGATGCTCGAGCGCCTGCCCGAGGGGAAGGCGGACTGGAAGCCGCACGAGAAGTCGATGTCGCTCGGCCGGCTCGCGATGCACCTGGCCGAGATCCCCGGCTTCTTCAGCGCGATCTTCGACGGCGACGAGCTCATCGCCGGCGGGTCGCAGCGCGAGCCGCGCGTCGCGCGCTCGAGCGCCGAGGCGCTGGCGGTGTTCGACGCCTCCACGGCCGCGTTCGCCGGCAAGCTGCGTGAGTTCCCGGAGGAACGCCTGCAGGAGACGTGGCGGCTCAGGGCCGGCGACCGCGTCGCGCTCGAGCGGCCGCGAGCGGCCGCGCTCCGCACGCTCGTGCTCTCGCACTCGATCCACCACCGCGGACAGCTGAGCGTCTACCTGCGCCTGCTCGACGTCGCCGTGCCCGGCGCCTACGGCCCCTCGGCCGACGAGAAGCGCTAGTGGTACCCTCACCGTCCCGCCACGGAGCCGGGCGAATTTTCCGCCGGCACTCACCGTTGGCCCAGATGGTGTGACGGCTCGCCGAGCGAGTCACGACGACAAGGAGATCCTGCTATGGCACGAGTTCCGGCGTACGCGGCGGCAGCCGCAAAATCCCCCCTCGCCCCGTTCGCGATCGAGCGGCGCGACCCGGGGGCGCACGACGTGGTCATCGACATCATGTACTGCGGGGTCTGCCACTCCGACCTGCACCAGGTGCGCGACGAGTGGGGCGGCGGCCTCTTCCCGATGGTGCCCGGCCACGAGATCGTCGGGCGGGTCGCGGCGGTCGGCTCCCAGGTCACGAGGTTCCGCAACGGCGACCTCGCGGGCGTCGGCTGCATGGTCGACTCGTGCCGCGAGTGCGACTCGTGCCGCCACGACCTCGAGCAGTTCTGCGACAAAGGCGCCGCGTTCACCTACAACGGCACCGAGATGGACCGCGCCACGCCGACGTTCGGCGGCTACTCGACCCGCGTCGTCGTCGACGAGCGCTTCACCCTCAAGGTCCCGGCCAACCTCGACCCGGCCGGCGCCGCGCCGCTGCTGTGCGCCGGCATCACGACCTACTCGCCGCTGCGCCAGTGGAACTGCAAGGCGGGCGACCGGGTGGGCGTCGTCGGCCTCGGCGGCCTCGGCCACATGGCGGTGAAGCTGGCCGCCTCGATGGGCGCCGAGGTCACGATGCTGAGCACCTCGCGGCGCAAGGAGGAGGACGCCCGGAAGCTGGGGGCGACTGGCTTCGCGCTCACCTCCGACGACGCAACGTTCAGGCGGCTCGCGAAGCGCTTCGACCTGATCGTCGACACGATCTCGGCGCCGCACGACTACAACAAGTACCTCGGGATGCTGCGACCGCAAGGCGCGATGGTCGTCGTCGGCGTGCCGCCCGAACCGACCCCGGTGCACGCGTTCTCCCTGATCGGCGGCAACCGGCGCCTGGCCGGCTCGCTCATCGGCGGCATCGCCGAAACGCAGGAAGTGCTCGACTACTGCGGCGCGCACGGGATCGTCTCCGAGATCGAGATCATCCCGATCCAGCAGATCAACGAGGCGTACGAGCGCATGCTCAAGGGCGACGTGCGCTACCGCTTCGTCATCGACACCGCGAGCCTGACGAGCGCCTGACGGCGGCTCGTGGCGCCGCACCGGGCGAGCGCCCGCGGCCGCCCGGGTATGATGCGCGGATGCGAACCTCGTTGCGGATCGTGGCGACGGTCGGTGCGGTGCTGATGGCGGCGGCGGCGCTGGCGGCGACGGCGCCGCCGCAGCCCGCCGGCGTGCTCGTCAAGGCGGCCGAGGCGCGGGCCGAGCACGGCGGCAAGAACGTGCTCGTCCTCTTCCACGCCTCGTGGTGCGGCTGGTGCAAGCGCCTGGAGAGGTACCTCGCCGAGCCCGAGGTGCGCTCGCGTATCGACGCGAGCTACGAGGTGGTGTGGCTCGACGCGCTCGAGCGCCCGGCCGCGGCGAGCCTCGAGAACCCCGGTGCGCGCGCGCTCATGGCCAAGTGGGGGGGCTCCAAGGGGCTGCCGTTCATGGTCGTGCTCTCGCCCGGCGGCGACAAGCTCGCCGACTCCGGCTCGATCGGCTTCCCTTCCACGCCCGCCGAGGTCAACGCCTTCCTCGACCTGCTGCGCGCGACCGCGCCTCGTCTGGGTCCTGGCGACCTCGACGTCCTTCGCGCCCGCTTGGGCGCGCGCTAGAACCGGCCGTCGCAGCGACTGGCCCGCGGGGCGGGACCCGTGTACGATGACCGGCGGCGCTTCGATGCGGCCGCGGCGTGCGTGCTCGGGCCCGGCCCGGCGCGCACGGCGCGATGGCAGGGGGGTGGCACGATGAGGTGGACGGTGCGCGTCGTCGTCGTTGGCTCGCTGCTGCTGGCCGTGGCGGCCGGCCGGCCCGTCGCGGCCCAGGGCGCCGCCGAGGCGGCGCTCGTCAAGGTCGGGGAGCGCGCGCCCGACTTCTCGCTCCCGGGCGCCGACGGCAAGAGCTACCACCTCGCCGACCTGCACGGCAAGCGCAACCTCGTCCTCGTCATCTTCCGCGGCGTCTGGTGAGTGTGGTGCCGCATGCAGCTCGGCGAGCTGCAAGAGAACCTGCAGGCGTTCCACCAGCTCGGCACCGAGGTATGGGCGATCGACTCGACCGAGCCGGTCGCCAAGCTCGCCACCTACGCGCAGGTGCGCGGGTTCACCTTCCCGCTCCTGGCCGACGACGCGCTCGCGGTCACCAAGCGCTACGGCGTGCTCAACGTCGCGCAGCCGCTCATGGCCTACCCGGCGACGTTCGTCATCGACCGCAGCGGCGTGGTCCGCTACGCCCGTGTCGACGTCGACTTCACCAAGCGGCCGCCGGTGACCGACCTGCTCGCCGTGGTCAGAGGGTTGGCGAAGTAGGCCGGACCGCCGATCACGCCCGCGCGGCCGCACGGGCGGCGCGCACGTACAGCACGGCGCTCGCGACCGCGAACGCGGCGAGACCGAGCTGGAGCGCCGTCATCCCCGCCCATACCGTGACGTCGCGGTCGCCGTGGAGGAACTCGACGGCGAAGCGCAGCAGCGAGTAGCCGCCGAGGTGGAGCCAGAACACCTTCTCCCAGCCGCCGCCGCTGGCGCGCAGCGAGCGCAGCAGGCGGAGCACGACCCAGGCCAGGAGCAGGTCCCCGAGGCTCTCGTACAGCTGCGTCGGATGCAGCGGCACCGTGACCGAGGCCGACGGGTTCGTGAAGCCGTGGCTGACGCTCCACACCCACGCCTGGCTCGGCACCAGGTGGTCGCGGACGAAGCCGGGCACCAGCGTGCCGAACTTCGGCTCGGAGACGCCCCACGGCAGCGTCGTCGGGATCCCCCACGCGTCGCCGTTGAGGAAGCAGCCGACGCGCCCGATCGCCTGGCCGACCAGGATCGCCGGGCTCGTGACCGCGAAATAGCGCCAGAACTCCGCGTCGCGGCGCCGGAAGTACACGTATGCGGCGAGGATGCCGCCGGCCAGCCCGCCGGTGATCGACAGGCCGCCGTCCCAGAAGCGGAAGAACCCGAGCGGGTCGGTCAGCAGCGAGTCGAGGTCCCAGAAGACGAAGTGCGACACCCTCGCCCCGAGTAGGGCGCCGAGCAGGATCCAGGCGAGCGCGTCCTCGAAGACCGTGGGGTCCATCCCGGCCGTCCGCAGGCGGCGGACCGCGAGCAGGAAGGCGACCAGGATCGCGATGACGAAGTAGAACCCTTCGTAGTAGTAAAACACCCGAAAGCCGAGGTTGAGGTCGATCGGAAACATGCACTCTCCGTGGCGGGGGCCGTCGCGCGGCGGCCGGGGTGGCCGGCTCCCACCGCCGCGGCTCGGTCCCGAGCCGCCCGGCGTCACAACGCCCCGGGCCGCCAGCATAGTCCGCGCGCGCCCGGCGGCCAACCCGCGCGCGACGGCGACCGCCGGCGCGCGGCCGGAGATGGCGCGGGCGGGGAGTCACCCCGCCCGCCTTGTCACTCGGCCGCCCCGTCGCGGCTCAGCTGCAACTCGGGAACTTGATGCTCTTCACGTAGGTGTGCCAGTTGAACGTGCCCGAGCTGCCGAGGTACTCCTGCGTGTACCAGAACGTGCAGTCGTCCT
>JAJXUY010000165.1 GCA_021782525.1 Acidobacteriota bacterium
GTGGTCGGCGGGGTTGTGCACGATGGCGATCAACGGCGCGGCCGCCCGCCTCGCCAGGACCAGCTCGAGCGGCGCCCACGCCGCGGTCCAGTACGGGACGGCGACCGCGGCGGGCCGCAGCTCGCGGGCGCGGCGGACGAGCCGGCCCCAGCTCCACGGCTCCATGACGCCGAAGATCGCCTCCGCCGCGGGCAGGCGCGGGCACGCGCCGCCGTCGACGTCGCGCGCGCCGGGGTACAGCCACGCCGGGTACTGCCGCGCCGGGACGAGGAAACCGGCGAGGCGGCCGCGCGCCGCGAGCGCGCCGGCGAGCGCCGTGGTGGTGCGGGCGATGCCGCCGCGCAACGGCCACGACGGACCGACGAGGAGCAACGAGGGCACGGCGCGAGAGTAACACCGCGCGCCGCGCGCCCGGCGGCGGCGCGGCCGGTTGACAGCGCCGCCACCGCAGTCCAACCTAGAGGCGATCCGCGTCGCTGTCGGAGGTGACCTTGGCATCGCCACTGAAGACGACCCCGCTGTTCGATACGATCGTGAAGTACTTCGAGCAGGACGGGTGGGAGTTCAACCGCCTGCCCGGCCACCAGGCCGTGGAGATGGGCGCGGCGGGCGAGCACGGCAACTACCGCCTCATCGCGGTCGTGGAGAGCGACCACCCGATCGTCCGCTTCCTCACGTTCGTCGAGGGGAAGGTCCCCGAGGGACGCCGGCGCGAGGTGATGGAGTACCTCACCCGCGCCAACTACGGCCTCCTGCTCGGCAGCTTCGAGTTCGACGTCAACGACGGCGAGGTGCGCTTCAAGTGCTCCGCCGACCTCGAGGACGCGGAGCTGACGCACGCCCAGTTCTCCAACCTGCTGCTCATCGGCCTCACCGTGATGGACCGCTACTTCCCCGGCCTGCAGCGGGTGATCCAGGGGACCGCGGACGTGGCCGCCGCGATCGCCGAGGTCGAGAGCTGAGCCCGGCTCAGACCGTGACGCCGGACGCCGAGCGACGCTCCGGCCCGAACCCCACGGTCTCCTGCACCAGGTAGAGCGGGCGGCCGCGCACGTCGTCGAAGACGCGGCCGACGTACTCGCCGAGCAGCCCGAGGGCGATCAGCTGCGCGCCGCCGAGCACGCCGAGACCGGCGATCGCCACCCACATCCACGGCAACCCCGAGCCGGCGAGCTTGGCCGCCACCGTGCCGACGAGCGCCAGGCCGGCGAGCCCGGCGACGGCGAGGCCGACCCAGCTCGCGAGCTGCAACGGCAGGTACGAGAACGAGGTGATCCCGTCGCTCGCGAGGCGCAGCATCTTCTTCAGCGGGTACTTCGTCTCGCCGGCGTGGCGCGCCGCGCGGACGTACGGCACGCCGACCTGGCGGAAGCCGAGCCACGAGACCATGCCGCGGGTGAAGCGGTGGTGCTCGGAGAAGCGGCGGAACGCCGCCACCGCCTGGCGGCTCATCAGGCGGAAGTCGCCGGTGTCGATCGGGATGTCGACGTTGGTGATCGCGCGCAGGGTGCGGTAGAACGCCGCCGCGGTGAGGAGCTTGAACGCGGTCTCGCCGTGGCGCTTGGTGCGCACTGCGTAGACGACGTCGTACCCCTCGCGCCAGCGCGCGACCAACTCCGGGATCAGCTCGGGCGGGTCCTGCAGGTCGGCGTCCATGATGACGACCGCGTCGCCGTCGACGTGGTCGAGGCCGGCGGTGAACGCCATCTGGTGGCCGAAGTTGCGCGAGAACGACAGCCCCTTGACGCGAGCGTCGCGCGCCGCGAGCCCACGGATCAGCTCCCAGGTGCGGTCGTGGGAACCGTCGTCCACCATTACGATCTCGTAGCTCGCAACGGTCTTCGCCAGCGTCTCCGAGAGCCGGCGGTACAGCTCGGGCACGCTCTCCTGCTCGTCATAGATCGGGACGACGATCGACAGTTCCACGCTCACGGTTCGCCTCTCCAGCGCCGGCGCGCTACTTCCCCTTGGCCTCGAAGACATCGATGTCCGTGGCGCCGATCGGCGACCACGTCCGCCGCGTGAAGAACCAGCGGATCAGCTTGGCCGGCGTCAGGCTGGCGTAATCCTCGACCCACCACGCCCGCAGCGGGATGCGGCGTACGGTGTAGTCGGGGCCGAGCAGCGCCTGTGTCGCGGCCTCCTTGTCGGGGTCGCAGACCACGATCGGCGGGCGCATCCCGGCCTGCGGCGCCCCCCACCACACCGGGACCTTCTTCCACTGCCACGAGAGCGGCCAGCTCCCCTCCCCGTCCACGGCCGCCACCATGCCTTCCTTTTGCGAGCGCGCGAGCGCCAGCCCCTCGTTGGCGAGCGCCTGCTCCTCGGGGGTGGTCTGCACGTAGACGATCAGCTCGCCGTGCCGGTTCGCGGTGGACAGCGCCGGGTAGAGGAAGCTCGAGGCCAGCGCGCTCCAGGCGGTCGCGGCGATCGCGGCCGAGGCCAGCGCCCGCGACCACCACCGCCCGCTCGGCGAGAACGTGCGGGCGAGCTGCGCGCCGGCGAGCGGCACGAACGGCAGCACCTGGTGCACGATCAGCCACGGGGTCTTCTCGCCGAGGTAGGCGTACAGCCCGATCGCGCCGAGCCCCCACGCCAGGCAGAACAGCTCCAGCCGCTTCATCCGCCGCCGCCGGCGCACCGCCCAGACGAGCGCCGCGCCGATGATGAGGAACTCGTAGAGCGCCAGCCGCGGCAGGTAGTACCACCACGGGCCGCCGACCCGCTGCAGCTCGTGCTGCTTGTACCAGTAGGTGATCGCCTTGACCGGGAACGCCCAGTCCTCGGGGTGGGTGAAGAAGACGGTGAACAGCGTCACCGTGATCGCGATGAACCACAGGATCGCGGTGCCGATTGCGATGCGGTAGCGGTCGATCCAGGCGAAGCCGCGGCGGATGCTCGCCCACACGCCGTCGCGCAGCGCGACGACGTAGGCGGCGAGGCCCATCAGCGGGAGCGTGACGTAGAACGTCTCCTTCATCACGGCGTGGCCGGCGGCCGCGGCCCCGATCCACGGGATCTGCCGCCACCCCCGGCGCCGCACGCGCGCGAACAGCGCCACCGCGAGGGCGGTGAACAGCGCCACCGGGACGTCCTCGCGGGCGAAGCGCGAGTAGTAGAGGAAGATCGGGGAGATCGCCAGGAGGAAGCCGCTCCACCACGCCGGCCCGGCGCCGAGGCGCCGCCGCACCAGCAGCGGCACGGCGACCAGGGCGGTGCCGGCCAGCGCCGGGTAGAGACGGCCGACGGTCGTGGTGGCGCCGAGGAGCGCGAACAGCGGCGCCAGGATGTAGTAGATCAGCGGCCCGTGATAGGTCGGGTCGTAGTGGTAGGTGCCCTGCGTCAGCAGCGTGTAGGCGAAGTCGCAGTGGATCGCCTCGTCGTGGTGCGGCGGTTTGGCGCCGAGCGCCACCAGGCGCAACGCCAGCGCCGCGGCGATCAGCGCGGTCCACGCGAGGCGCTCGCGGCGGCTCACCGGGGCACCCTCATCGCTTCACCTCGACGAGCGTGCAGACGCCGTCCTTGAACGCCGCCGGTCCCGAGCGCAGCACCGCCGCGACCCCGGCCGGTGGGTACTGCCGCGTCTCGACGCTGCCGACCACGATGTAGCGTGCCCCCAGCTCGCGGGCGATGCGCTGCACCTCGGCCGGGTCGCCGCAGCGGTACAGGCGCTCGACCGCGGCCTTGCGTTTCGCCGCCGTGTCTCCGAGGGCGGCGCCGCGCCACACCCCCTCGTGGTTCTCCCAGCCGAGCACCGCCGGCACGCCGGAGGCGGATGACATCCGCGCCGCGTCGGTGTAGGCGTTGCCGATTCCTTCGATCAACACGGTCCCGCGCGGCTGGTGCCGCAGCCAGGTGGCCGCGGCCGCCTCGCCCGGCGCCATCCAGCCGAGGCCGCCCCACCCCGCCGGCCAGACGCCGGCCGCACGCCCGCCGAGCACCGCGAGCTGCGGCATGCCCGCGAGCAGCGCCAGCGCGGCGCCGCCGATCGCGAGCCCCGGGCGGCGGCGCCGCAGCCAGCCGAGGGCGACCGGCACGACCACCGCCAGCAAGGTGAACGCCAACGTCGTCGCCTTGAACACCGTGTTCATGCGGTAGAACTCGGCGCCGTACGGGTCCTTGAAGTAGAGGACCTCCATGAACGCCAGCACTCCGAGCGGCACCAGCGCGAGCGCGAACACCGGCCGGGCGCGGCGGCGGCCGCCGGGCAGCGCCACGACGAGCGCCGCCCCGATCCCCGCCGCGGCGGCGAGCAGCGGCCGTTTCGTCAGCGCGGCCACGACCGCCATCCCCGCCAGCCAGATCGCCCGGCTGAACTGGCGCCGCACGGCCTCGAGCCCACCCTCACGCCACGACAGCTCCCACCCCACCAGCGCCAGCGGCGCCAGGACGCCCCCGAGCAGGAGCAGCATCTCGGCGGTGGTCGTCGGCGTGGTGACGAGCCCGAACCCCTGCGTCGGCGGGTGGAAGTTGAGCCAGAACGGCGCGAACAGCGCCCACCCCAGCGCCCCGACCGCGACGACGCGCAGCCACAGCCCCAGCCCCGCGCCGCGCGGCCGCACGAGGCCGGCCTCGTCCGCCACGCTGACGAGCAGGATCGCGGCGCCGAGTGGGATCGCGCACCAGGGGTTGGCCGCGGCCGCCGCCCCGTACAGCACCGCGGTCAGCAGCAGCACCGGCGCCCGGGGCGGACGCGCCGAGGCGAGCGCGAGGCCGAGGAAGAGCGCGGCCAGCATGAGCGGGATGCACAGGAGGTGCGGGTGCAGGTCGCCGAGCTGAAAGGTGAAGAGCGGGAACTCGGTGATCGTGCCCTTGATCTGGCGCGAGGACGACCACAGGTCGAGCGCCGAGAGCTTGGTGCCGGCGAAGAGCTGGCGCCAGCCGTCGAACGTGCCGGTGAAGACGACGAGGAAGCCGGCCATCACGCCGGTCCGGCGGCTGCCGCCAAGCGCGCGGGCGAGCGCCCACGCC